>JAIMAD010000067.1 GCA_023512145.1 Bacillus sp. (in: firmicutes)
AATATATCTTTATTTTAACAAAAAAACGCCCCGAAGGGCGTTTCTTCAAATAAATGTAAGTGTTTTGCAGTGCCCTCGGTTTAGGGAGCCTTTTTATTTATTTCATTTTTATTATGTCACCAGCTAATGCCTCTTTTGCTTTTTTTATAGTTTGAAAAGTTGAATAACCGCTCATTTCTTCAAATTGACCACAAATTGTCTTTTCTTCTGCTTTACTTGGGACAATTTCTTTAAAACGACGATAGGTCTTCATGACTTCCTCACGTTCAATTCCTTTTTCGTATGCCCTCTCAAGAGCTTCAAAAAATGTTATTACATCGACAATTTCCTCAGTGGACCAGTGGTAATCAATCGGATATTGGTATTCCATTATTTCACCTTCTACTTCTTCATATATTTATACTATGTGTATAATACCTTATTTTCCCCAGAGTGCACGAATTTGTTCCCCTTCTTTTACCATCCTTGTGATCAGTTCATCAACCGTTGGAACGTCTTTGATGAGTCCCATCACTTGTCCTGCCCACGCGAAGCCTTCTTCGGAAGCACCCTCATAGATGTAGCGTTTGTTAGCCGTCCCGCTGATTAAATCTTTTAATTGTTGATAATCACCCAATTTCTTCTCAATGTTCAGGATCTTATCAGTCCAGCTGTTTGCAAGTGCTCTTGCCGGAGTTCCGAGCGTTCGTTTGATCACCACCGTGTCAGCTTCTGTTCCCTCCACTAAACTCTGTTTATATTTATCGTTTGCATGAACACATTCCGTTGTGGCAATAAATCTAGTCCCCATTTCAATTCCTTCCGCTCCTAAACTAAGTGCTGCCATAAGCCCCCTGCCATCCCCAATTCCCCCTGAAGCAATAACAGGTATGGATACGGCATCAACAACCTGTGGAATCAACACCATGGTTCCCACATCGTCTCTGCCAAGGTGACCTCCTCCTTCTTGCCCGACAACCATGACAGCATCAGCACCGAGTTCTTCAGCTTTAAGGGCTTGCCTTCTTGCCGCTACCAGGACGAGCGTTTTTATCCTCGTATCTTTTAACTGTTCGAATATTGGGGCAGGATTCCCACCTGTCATCGAAACAACAGGTACTTTTTCATCAATAGCCACCTGTAAAAAGTCCGTGAACGGTCTGCCCTGCTTTCCAATTGCAAAATTAACTCCAAACGGTTTGTTTGTCAGCCTTTTCACTTTACGTATTTCGTCCTTAAGCTCCTCTGCCGTACCTAATGACATTGCCGTAATTTGACCAAGACCTCCTGCATTTGAAACGGCTGCTGCCAATTCAGAATAAGCTAAATAGGCTAGACCACCTTGGATAATTGGAAATCGGATATTTAGTAAATCAGTAACGCGTGTTTGCCAATTCAAGGGAACCCCTCCTAACTTGTTTACTAATTGTTAGTTCGTTCTTTATTGGTAATTTTCCTGTAAAAATGGAAAACTAATGATAACAGATACAATTAAATGGACGGAAGGAAAATTATTTTCTTTGCAATAAATAGGAATAGTGCTATAATTCATTTGTTTTATGTCTTTTATAAACAAAATAATTGGCGATTTTTTGAATAAAGAGGTGTGATATTAATTGTCTCAACATCAAACACCGCTATTTAGCGGTTTATTAGCGCATGCAAACAGGAACCCCATTCAATTCCATATTCCTGGTCATAAAAAAGGTGCAGGAATGGATCCGGAGTTTCGGAACTTTATTGGTGATAACGCACTGTCAATTGACTTAATCAATATTGCACCACTAGATGACCTCCACCAGCCAAAGGGTATCATTAAACAAGCACAAGATTTAGCAGCAGAAGCCTTTGGTGCTGACCGTACATTCTTTTCTGTACAAGGGACCAGCGGGGCGATAATGGCTATGATAATGGCTGTTTGTGGGCCTGAGGATAAAATCATTGTACCAAGAAATGTCCATAAATCAATTATGTCTGCCATTGTCTTTTCCGGGGCAATTCCTTTGTTTATCCAGCCTGAAATTGACAAGGAATTAGGAATTTCACATGGGATAACACCTGAGGCAGTCGAACGGGCACTACAACAGCACCCAGATGCAAAAGCTGTA
The DNA here is from genome assembly GCA_023512145.1 of Bacillus sp. (in: firmicutes). Taxonomy (GTDB): domain Bacteria; phylum Bacillota; class Bacilli; order Bacillales; family Cytobacillaceae; genus Neobacillus. Next base: position 2,088 of record JAIMAD010000067.1, read on the forward strand.
TTAGTTATCAACCCCACCTATTTTGGTATTTCAGGCGATTTAAAAAAGATCGTTGAAATTGCGCACGCACATCATGTACCTGTTCTTGTCGATGAAGCACATGGAGTTCATATTCATTTTCATGATAAATTACCGGCCTCAGCAATGCAGGCTGGTGCAGATATGGCCGCCACCAGCGTTCATAAACTAGGTGGATCAATGACACAAAGCTCAATTTTAAATGTGAAAGAGGGTCTTGTTTCTGGTAAGCATGTTCAATCCGTCCTGAGTATGCTAACAACAACATCTACCTCTTATTTATTACTTGCTTCACTGGATGTAGCGCGCAAACAATTAGCCACAAAAGGGAAAGAATTATTAGATAAAACAATAATGTTATCGCAATCGATACGGACGAGAATCAACGAAATTGATCATTTACACTGTATCGGTGATGAAATATTAGGTTCAAAAGCTACATTTGATTACGATCCTACCAAGCTTATTATATCTGTAAAAGAATTAGGTTTAACCGGTTATGATGTAGAAACGTGGCTTAGAGAAAAGCATAACATCGAAGTTGAATTATCTGACCTCTATAACATCCTTTGTATTATTACATTGGGTGATACCGAACATGAGGCAGCGCTGTTAATAAATGCTTTACAAGAGCTTGCAGTTGAATGTGAAAATCGTGAGGAAAGGCTCGAACCAGTTGAAGTACTCCTTCCTGATATACCGTTACTTGCGATAACACCTAGAGATGCATTTTATGCCGATACGGAGGTCATACCTTTTGAAGAATCAGAAGGTAGGATAATTGCTGAATTTGTAATGGTCTACCCGCCTGGTATCCCGATTTTTATTCCTGGCGAGATTATTACAAAAGAAAACCTTCATTACATTCGCAAAAACATGGAAGCGGGTTTGCCTGTTCAAGGCCCGGAAGATGATGAAATAAAAACCATTCACGTCATCAAAGAGTATAAAGCGATAAAATAAGAGAAAGCCTTAACAAAAGGCACAAGCATCAGTTTAGCGATCTACAGCAGCACGGACTGCTTACACAGGATTCAGATAACTATTTCACGAAAGACAACTATATTAGTTTATAATTTTCTAAGCAATAAAAATACAGGATTCCGAATGCGGAATCCTGTTTCTATTTTAAAAGGAAATATTCAACTTTTTATACTTCTTCTTCAATTTGATGATCATCGCAACAATTACATTTAGAATAAAGCACCGTTACTTTTTCATCTTCAAAATGATCAATAGTAGAGTCACAAGTTTGGCATACTAATGTACCCATCTGTTCAATCCCCTTTTCATAATTGAATAAATTTTAATTGTAAGCGTTTAAATAGCCTTAAGACTATAATAATATATCACATTGAATATTTCAAGCCCAATTTGTATGTCACATTAAAAAAATAAGCATAAAAAAAGGCCTTATTTAGGCCTCTTCATCAACACTATTCATACTGAGTGACAAAAGGAATGGCTGGAATTGTTTCATTGAAAAACTCAGCTAAATCAGCTGCCTGCTTTTTATCAGGGATACGGAATACGGTTTGAAGATAATCAATATCTTCAATATCTTTAGGATCGAGGAGGGTTGAACGGCCTGTTTGCATGCAGACGACAAGAGGTTTTCCAAAAAACATATTCGTGTAAATAATTCCAAAATCATATCGGGTATGTTCCGTTGTAAAGCCAATAAACCTCACATTCACATTTTCATGCTCGTCATAGAGCTTATCAAATATTTCCATAAGGCTCCTCCCTTTTAATATATTTTATTATTTAGAATTTTATTATAATTCATTTTTCCAAAAAGAACAAGAAAACTTGACATTTTATTTCTGTAAGAGTTGTCATAGGATTTTATACAATGCTAGAATAGAGGGGTGTACATTAACGGACTATTAGGGGGGAATGATGATGGCTGAAAACGCATATATAAAGCTTGTGCCTTCATCTGCAAAACAATCAGTAACAATTGAGGATGTTAAGGAATTATTTCGCTATTATAAAAATATTACTACTAAAACTGGTGAACAATTGGATTGGCAATATGGAAGTACTGCCTTTCCGTACGAAATAAAAGAAACAACAGAAGGCAAAAACACATGGTTTTATTTACATTCTGACCATGAACGCTACAAAACGATTTTAATTGGAATCGACCAGGAAACACTTCGAAATGAAACTGGTGAAGAGAAAGAACAAGCATACATACAAATTACCTTACCTGAACAATCCACTTATGGTGATAAAGGGAAAGCAAATGAATTTTGCAGATTTCTTGCTAAAAAACTACAAGGTGAACTTCACCTCTTTAATGAAAGGATTATGTATTTCTATCCACGAAAATAAAGACTATGAAAAGCTTAAGCGCCCGTTTAGCGCTACATAGCGACTACTGGAGCGCTTCGCCTAAGATAAAGGAAACACGAAAGAGCGGATAACTATCCGATGTTGACTTATCGCAGGGAAGTAAAAATCCTAAACTAATTTTTACTCAAAGAGCGAAGTCCACTAACGGTAAGGGCGCTTGTGCTAGACCGTAATCAAAGTTCAAAGATATAAATTCTGATACTAGAAAAAACCCCGTCATGGGGTTTTTTCAGTGGAAATATAGGGCCATTGTATAATGCATTGAAGTGTAAACAACCAGGCTGAAAATAGTAATAAAAAGCGTCTTTTGTACTGATTTAGTCACATGGTTTCCTATTAAAAATGCTAAATAAAAGAACACAAAAAACATGATAACTTTAAAAAGTAGCTGATCATGCATTGATAACCATGCAATAAAAGTATACCCACTCCAAATGATAAACTGCAGTATTATGACAAAATAGACCTTCATATTTATCACCACTCAAAATCCATTCATTAACTTTTTATATATTTCCAATCATTAAAGTATATGTGCTGGAAGTAAGGATTATAGCTAGTTTCAGAGAATTTGGTAATTTTCACTTTAACCTTCTTACAAAAAAATACAAGTGTCCGTTTAGCGCTCTAAGTGCGGACTGGAGCGCTTCGACTAGGATAAAGGAAACACGAAAGGGTGATTCGTTTCAGGTATCGACATATCGCGGGGAGGTGAAAATTCTAAACCTGATCTTTACTAAAAAAGCGAAGGTCAATAGTAGTACAGCTGCTTACGCTAGACCGTTATCTAAGTTTAAAATATAAATTCTGATACAAAAATATAATAAGCTAAAAAATAAAGTCCTTTTCGTTATTCAACGAAAAGGACTTTATTTACGATTATTTAATAATGTGAATAGGGGTGCCAAGTGCTACCTCAGCCGCTTCCATGGTAATCTCACCAAGTGTTGGGTGAGCATGAATGGTCATAGCAAGATCCTCAGCTGTCATACCAGCTTCAATCGCTAGACCCAGTTCTGCAATCATATCTGATGCATTCGAACCTGCAATTTGAGCACCAATGATAAGGCCATCTTCTTTACGTGTTATCAACTTTACAAAACCATCAGTTTGATTTAACGCTAGGGCACGACCGTTTGCCGCAAATGGGAATTTAGAAGCAAGTACATCAATTCCTTCTTCTTTTGCTTGTGTTTCGGTGTAGCCAACAGTAGCTAACTCAGGGTCTGAGAATACTACCGCTGGAATCCCCAGATAATCAATTTCAGAAGCATGTCCTGCAATTGCTTCTGCAGCAATTTTCCCCTCATATGATGCCTTATGAGCAAGTGGTGGACCAGCTACGATATCACCAATCGCATAAATGTTACTTACATTTGTACGACATTGCTTATCGATATTAATGACTCCTCGATCTGTCATTTGTATACCTATTTCTTCTAAACCTATTTCAACAGTATTAGGCAGGCGACCAACCATGACAAAAACATAATCAGCGTCTACGGTCTTCACTTCACCTTTGACTTCGTAAGAGACGGTTACACCATCATCTGTCTCTACAACACCCTTTGCAAATGCTTTTGTAATAATTTCAGTCCCTTTTTTCTTAAGATTTCGCTTAACAAGGGCAGACATTTGTTTTTCAAAGCCATTAAGAATTTCATCTGTACCTTCAAGAATTGTCACTTGTGTTCCAAAATTTGCATAGGCACCACCAAGCTCTGTCCCAACATAGCCTCCGCCTATTACGACTATTTTTTTTGGTATTTCTTTTAACGCAAGGGCTCCAGTAGAATCAAGAACACGTTTCGTATATTTAAAAGCAGGAAGTTCGATTGGGCGAGATCCTGTCGCAATAATGGCATTTTTAAAGTTATACGTTTGTGCTGAAGTTTCTGTCATTACACGAAGTGAATTGGTATCAACAAAGTAAGCTTCACCACGAACTATTGTTACTTTATTTCCTTTTAGAAGCCCTTCAACACCGCCTGTAAGCTTTTTCGTAATACTCTCTTTCCATTTTTGTACTTTTGAAAAATCTACTGTAACGTTTTCTGCGGTAATTCCGATGTCATCAGAATGTTTTGCAGTTTCATACCGATGGCCTGCAGCAATCAGTGCTTTTGATGGAATACAACCCACATTTAAGCATACGCCGCCTAAGTTTTCTTTTTCAATAATCGTTACTTTTTGACCAAGCTGGGCTGCACGAATGGCTGCTACATACCCACCAGGACCTGCACCAACAATTATAGTGTCTGTATCAATCGGGAAATCTCCAACTACCATTTATTACGCCTCCATTAATAATAATTCTGGATCGTTTAACAATCGTTTAATATGATTCATTGCATGTTGTGCTGTCGCACCATCAATCATGCGATGATCAAAGCTTAAAGAAAGTGCCAAAACAGGTGCAGCTACAATTTCTCCATCTCTAACAATCGGCTTTTCGGCAATCCGACCTACACCTAAGATGGCCACTTCTGGGTGGTTAATAACAGGAGTAAACCACTGTCCGCCAGCTGAACCGATATTTGAAATCGTACAGGAAGCACCCTTCATTTCGTTCGGCGCAAGTTTACCATCACGCGCTTTCCCACCTAGTTCATTAATCTCATTAGAAATCGTAAAGACTGACTTCCTGTCTGCATCTTTAACGACTGGAACAAGCAAGCCTTTTTCAGTATCCGCCGCAATTCCAATATTAAAATAATGCTTATGGATAATTTCACTAGTGGCATCATCAAGTGAAGTGTTTAACGCTGGGAATTCACGTAATGCACTTGTTAAAGCTTTGACGATATATGGTAAGAAGGTAAGCTTAATACCTTTAGCAGCCGCCACTTCTTTGAATTTTTTACGATGGATAACAAGTTTCGTTACATCGATTTCATCCATTAACGTTACGTGCGGAGCAGTATGTTTTGAATTTACCATTGCTTTTGCAATCATTTTACGAATACCGCTCATTTTTTCACGTGTTTCAGGATATTCAGCTTGTGGGATTGCCGGAGCAGGTGCTGGTGCTTCCGTCTTTTGACCTGATTCTGGAGCATTAGCTACCTGTGGTGTTACCGAAGTCGCTGAACCACCACTTATGAAGGTATCAATATCCATCTTCATTACACGTCCATTTTTCCCGCCACCAGCAATTAAACCGATATCTATACCTGAATCCCGAGCATATTTCCGAACAGATGGCATCGCAATTATACGACGATTAGGATCGACGTCCACTTTTGACGGTTGTGCCCCTTCTCCTGCAACTGGTGTTGTTGCCTGAGGCGTTTCCTGCGATGTTGCTTCTTGCAATGCATTAGGTGCAGGTGCTGCTGGTTTTTCTTCTTGTTTTGGTTCATCTTCACCTGAATCGCCTTTAAATTGCAGGTCTTCGTATCCTGGTGCATCAAATATCACGAGAACCTGTCCAACTGTTGCAACAGTTCCTTCGCCAATTAACACTTCAATAACTGTTCCGTCTACAGGGGAAGGAATTTCGACTACTGCTTTATCATTTTGTATTTCACATAGTATATCATCTTCTTGGATTTTATCGCCTGCTTTTATAAACCATTTGACGATTTCCCCTTCATGAATACCTTCACCGATGTCAGGCATTTTAAATTGAAATGACACTAAGATTCATCTCCTATTTCACATGTATTTTAAGGCAATGCTTATTTTGGAAGCTAAAAAATCGAGCGAATTTTTTCTACTATTCATTTCTACCTGAGTCTGCCTCAATAGGCTGAAACTACTCTAGAAAGTTAGTACTTTTTTTGCTGTTTCAATGATATCTTTAAAGTTAGGAAGCCAAACAGCTTCAGCTTGAGAGAAAGAATAAATAGTATCCGGTGCTGTTACGCGTAACACTGGTGCTTCTAAACTTAAAATAGCCCGATCGTTAATTTCTGCAACGACGTTAGCTGCAACTCCGGCTTGCTTTTGAGCTTCTTGAACAACCATCGCACGACCTGTTTTTTCTACTGAAGCAATAATCGTTTCGATATCGAGCGGACTAATTGTTCGTAAATCAACAACCTCAACTGAATAGCCTTCTTTTTCAAGTTCTTCGGCCGCTTTCAGGGATTCATGGACCATCGCCCCATAAGTAATGATTGATAAATCTGTACCTTCACGTTTTACATCAGCTTTCCCAAGCGGAATGGTGTATTCTTCTTCAGGTACCTCTTGACGAAAAGCTCGGTACAATTTCAAATGCTCAAGGAAAATAACTGGATCATTATCCCGGATAGATGAAATCATTAGCCCTTTTGCATCATATGGTGTGGAAGGAACAACCACTTTTAGACCTGGAGTTTGTGCCATTAATCCTTCCAGACTATCTGAATGAAGCTCTGGAGTGTGAACCCCTCCTCCAAATGGCGCACGTACCGTTATCGGCATATTATAGCGCCCACCTGAACGGTAGCGCATGCGAGACATTTGTCCTGCAATTGAATCCATTACTTCAAACACAAATCCGAAAAATTGAATTTCCGGGATAGGACGGAATCCTGTTAACGCAAGTCCGATAGCTAAACCGCCAATTCCTGATTCACCAAGTGGCGTATCGAATACACGATCTTCTCCAAATTCCTTGTGAAGGCCTTCAGTTGCACGGAATACACCGCCGTTTACACCAACGTCTTCGCCAAAAACTAAGGTTTTGGGATCGTTGCGCAACTCATTCCTAAGTGCATCTGTGATGGCTTGGATCATAGTCATTTGAGCCATAACTTACTTCGACTCCTTTGCTTTATATATTTCATATTGTTCTTTTAAATTATAAGGCATTTCTTCAAACATATTGGAAATAAAGTCGGTTACTTTTTGTTTAGGAGCAGAATCGGCCTTTTTGATTGCCCCTTTAATGTCTTCTTTTGCTTTATCGATTACTTCAGTTTCCTTCTCTTCACTCCAAAGCCCTTTCTTTTCAAGGTACTTACGGAAACGAACAAGTGGATCTTTCTTTTCCCATTCATTGTCAAGGTCAGCCGTACGATAACGAGTCGGGTCATCTCCAGCCATTGTATGTGGACCATAACGGTAGGTTAGGGTTTCAATTAGGGTTGGACCTTCGCCATTAATAGCTCGCTCTCTTGCATCATGAACAGCAGCATAAACAGCTAAAGGATCCATACCATCCACTTGGATTCCTGGGATACCGGCAGCAACAGCTTTTTGAGCCAAAACCTTCGTTGCAGATTGTTTTGCAACAGGAGTTGAAATTGCAAAACGGTTATTTTGTACAATAAAAATCGCCGGAGCTTTAAAAGCACCAGCAAAGTTGATTCCTTCGTAGAAATCCCCTTGTGATGTTCCTCCGTCCCCTGTATAAGAAATGGCAACAGATTTTGCCCCGTTCTTTTTCATACCCAAAGCAACACCAGCAGCCTGAACATATTGAGCACCAATAATGATTTGTGGTGAAAGAACATTTACTCCTTCAGGCATTTGATTTCCATGTAAGTGTCCCCGCGAGAATAAAAAAGCTTGATATAATGGTAGACCATGCCAAATCATTTGTGGTACATCTCGGTAACCTGGTAAAATAAAGTCTTCTTTTTCAAGTGCAAACTGTGATGCTATTTGGGATGCTTCCTGGCCTGCTGTTGGAGCATAGAAACCTAATCTCCCTTGACGGTTTAAAGAAATGGAGCGTTGGTCAAGGATACGTGTATACACCATACGACGCATTAGTTCTTGAAGCTGTTCATCGTTTAAGTCAGGCATCGCCGCCGCATTAACGACCACACCTTCTTCATTAAGAATTTGAAGTGTTTGAAATTGATCTTCTACAGCTTTGAGTGTATTCATTGCATCAAGCTGAGCGTTCTGAGTTTCAGAAGCCATTTTGGTCACCTCTCCCTTTCATTTAAAAAAAAATGATAAAAATAAAATCCTCTAACATAGATTACCCAAAAAACACACGAATAAAAACCTACATATGGCTATCCTTTTATTTATTCATGTTATTTGGACAAGTATGTACTATTACTTTAATTTTGTTAATCTAGTTCTTCAAATATTGTTCTATCAGTATTTCACAGAAAAGACATGATTAGATTTAATAAGTTAATTTCACCAATATCCTATTCTGTATCAATATTACGGCAAACATTATTAATACAATAACCTTGCATATAGCTAATTTTACAACAATCATTATCGTTCGTCAACTACTACACACTATATTTTTCACTGCATTCGCAGTGTTAACAAAAAAAAATTTATCTTTCCTGTACTAACCTATTTTTGCATCTGTTATATAAAATTTAGTTGAAATTAGTTTTGTTTTACTATAAAAAAAATCGACTATTTCAGTCGATTTCCAGGATAATAATTATTCACTTGATTTAAGCCCTGACTTTTGATAAAATAGTTGTTTTTTTTCATTATATTGTTCTGTTAGCATATTAAAATTCTCATTGGCATCAAAAATCTTTTTATATGTTTTATTAAGTTTATTTACCTGTACCTCAAGGTCTTCTAAAGTTAGATCTTTATTCTTAAACATCACATACAATTCTTTATCATATGTTAGAGCCTCCGAATATTCCTTGTATAACACTTCGTGTGCTTGATATCTTTTCATCATGATTTCATATAGTTTATTTGCTAATTCTGTTAAGGCGGGCTCCTCAAACTCAACCTTAAGGTCCTTTACTTCCCTAAATTCTCGCTCAGATTCCTTTATGCTGTTTGTTTCATTTTCCATGTGCTCTTTTCTTTTATCAGCTAACGTTAGTGCTTCATCAGCCAGCTTGACAATCTGGTCATATTCTTTCATACCAAGATTTATAATCTGGTCATACAGTTCTTTTTCTTTCTTTTCTAATGTAACGAGTGGATCCTGTTGCTCTTCAAATTCCTTTTCTGAAGCTACTACCTTTTCTAAAACATCATACATCTTTTCAACTGGTGTCTTTTGTTTAACACACCCAGCCAAAATAATAATAAAAATTGCAATAATAAATAATATAAAATGGCTTCTACCTTTCAACAACAAGTTTAGACCTCCTAACTAATTCCAACTTCTACTATATCGGTCCTTGGTTTGTTTGACAATATCCATTAAAAAAAAGGTGTTTAATATGGATATTCCAACGAACAATTGTTAACATTTGATTCATTGTCTGATAGACTATTTATTATCAATTATTATAGTTTAAGTACGGGAGTGAGTGGGATCATGTTAACAATGGAAGATATCATTCGAGATGGCCATCCTACACTTAGAAAAGTGGCTGCAAATGTAACAATGCCACCATCAGAAGAGGATAAACAAATACTATTTAGCCTTTTAGAATACGTAATCAATAGTCAAAATGCCGAAATTGCTGAACAAAATGGCTTTCGCCCAGGAATTGGCTTAGCTGCTCCGCAAATTAATGTTTCAAAACGAATGATTGCTGTTCATCTCACTGACGATAAAGGGACCCTTTATAGTTATGCCTTATTTAACCCCAAAATTATCAGTCATTCTGTTGAAAAATCTTATCTAGAATCTGGTGAGGGCTGCTTATCCGTGGACGAAGCCATGCCAGGTTACATTCCTAGATACGCAAGAATTACAGTCAAGGGAATAAATTTAGATGGTGAAGATGTTAAACTCCGCTTAAAAGGTCTGCCTGCCATTTGCTTTCAACATGAAATCGATCATTTAAACGGTATTATGTTTTATGACTATATTGATAACCAAGACCCATTAAAGCCAATTGAAGGAGCAATTTCCATCGAACGGTAAAGAAGAACAGGCTCAAGCACCCTATTAGTTCAAGACAGGACTGGAGCCCTGCACAAGCAGCCCGTGCTGCTTGCGCAGGATTCAGATAACTATTTTCTTGAGTCTCCATAATAAATTATTATAATTTCCTAAACAACTAAAAGCTTCAGCGCCTCGATTAGGCACTGAAGCTAGGAAAAAGTGCCTGCCCTAGGGGCAGGCTTTATTTATATAAGCCGCAGCTCTTTCAAGCCATTCCAGATACCATCCTCTGACACATCGCTTGTAATGAAATCAGCAAGTTCCTTAGCTTCAGGAACGCCATTGCCCATTGCGACGCCTGTTCCAACTTCCCTTAACATTTCTAAATCATTTAGGCCATCACCAAAAGCATAAACATCCTTTATGTCAAAACCTAAACGGTGAATCATTTTTTTTATGCCTTCTGCTTTTGAACCACCCTTTGGTAAAATATCGACAGCGTTTGGGTGCCATCTTATAAAATGAAATTGTGGGTAGCCGGTGAAATAGAATTCCTCTTCTTGATTATCACAGAAAAGTAAGGTTTGATATATTTTTCGATTCACATAAAACGCAGTATCTTTTTCCGGATGTGGAAAATTCAGACTTCCCATCCCTCTTTCAATAGAGGCGTTATGTCTGACCGATGCTTTCATTGTTTTCTCATTCATAAATATTAATGGATGTGCATTTTTTTTTGCATCCTGAAAAAGTCTTTGAAGCTCAGCTTCGTTTAAGCAGCTTTCATAAATTACCTCATTTTCAAACACCACATATTGCCCGTTAAAACTAACAAAAGAATCTATCTCCAACTCCTCACACAGGCTTTCAAACATAAAGGGAGCCCTCCCAGTTGCAATGGCCACAAAAACGCCGTTTTCTTTTAATAACTTGATTGCCTTTTTCGTACTGGTCGGAAGGCTTTTTTCATGATCAAGTAATGTACCATCTATGTCAAAAAATACAATTTTTTTCATATCTTTTATCTCCTTACTTTATCCCAGTAGGGTAAATTTTTCCTTGATTTTATATCTTTTAAACACTAAACCTTCAGATAATAAATGTCAATTTGTAATTTGTCATAGT
>JAIMAD010000005.1 GCA_023512145.1 Bacillus sp. (in: firmicutes)
CTTTGTAGCAATTGTTGATAAATCGTTTATTATTTTACAGACATATGATAATATTAAAAGGATATAATATAAGTAAGAGGTGAAATATAGTGCGATTCTTTTGGACCTTTTTTTGGTCATTCCTGTTAGTGCAAATGCTTACATATGTAGTTGGCGCGATGACTCCAGGTACAACGTTTGAATTTATGCCTGGTGCTATTATTTCTGTTGGGGTAACCATTTTGATTTTCATTGCTACCTCTGTGATTCCAAGTGAGCCTGTTGCTAAACATTAATTACAATATGAAAAAGGTCCTCCACTACCAAATGGATGACCTTTTTTATTTAGAGGACTCTTACCAAGTGGAATTAAAGAATCTCTAATGTCACTGCTCCATTTTTAATTGTTATTTCCACCCTTGACAGATCATGGACCCTGCCTGCAATAATTTCACGGGCAAGCTTTGTTTCAATATTTCTTTGGATAAACCGCTTCAATGGCCGTGCTCCATAAATAGGGTCAAACCCATTAACTGCAACGAATTCTTTTGCTTCATCAGAAATGATAATATCAATCTGTTGCTCTTTTAACCTATTTTGAAGCTCCCTCATCATTTTCATAACGATATTCTTTATTTCGGGTAAAGATAAGGGCTTAAAGAGGATTGTCTCATCAATTCGATTTAAAAATTCAGGACGAAAATGGACCCTTAATTGACCCATCACTTTTTCCCTTGTTGCCTCAGAAATTTCAACCTCATTTTCATTTCGGTCAAGTAAAAAATGCGAACCAATATTAGACGTCATGATAATAACTGTATTTTTAAAGTCTACTACTCGCCCATGTGAGTCAGTGATTCTTCCATCATCAAGGGCTTGCAAAAGTATATTAAATACCTCTGGATGTGCTTTTTCAATTTCATCCATTAAAATTACCGAATATGGCTTCCTCCTTACCGCTTCCGTTAATTGACCGCCTTCTTCATAGCCGACATACCCCGGAGGCGCACCAATTAAGCGAGAAACAGCATGCTTCTCCATATATTCTGACATATCAATCCGAATAATCTGCTCCTCACTATCAAATAAAGATTCAGCTAATGCTTTTGCAAGCTCTGTTTTTCCAACACCTGTTGGACCTAAAAATATAAACGATCCAATTGGCCGATTAGGGTCTTTAATTCCCGCCCGAGCCCGGAGCACAGCATCTGACACCAAATTGACTGCTTCATTCTGGCCAATAACTCTTTCATGGAGAATTGATTCTAATTTTAACAGCTTTTCTCTTTCGCCTTCGACTAGTTTGGAAAGTGGAATCCCTGTCCATCTGGATACGATATTTGATATTTCCTCCCCAGTTACTTCTTCACGTAGCAGGCGTTCATCCTTATTCGTTTCTGTTTCAAGCACTTGCAGCTCTTTTTCAGCTACTGGAATTTGACCATGGCGAAGTTCCGCCGCGCGGTTTAAATCATATTTATCTTCTGCTTGGAGAAGCTCCCGACGGAGTTTTTCAATTTGCTCCCTTTTCTCCTGCAATTTCAGTATGCCTTGTTTCTCTTGAAGCCATTTGGCCTTCATCGCATTTGCAGTTTCCTTTAGATCAGCAAGTTCTTTCAGTAGTACTTCAAGCCGATGTTTACTACCTTCATCACTTTCTTTTCGTAACGCCGCTTCTTCAATTTCCAACTGCATAACCCGGCGCGAAGCCTCATCCAATTCTGTCGGCATGGAGTCAATTTCTGTTCGAATAAGGGCACAGGCTTCATCCATAAGATCGATAGCTTTATCCGGCAAAAAACGATCTGTGATATAGCGATCAGATAAAGTTGCTGCAGCCACCAAGGCATGGTCATGGATTTTCACACCGTGGTGTACTTCATACCGTTCCTTTAAACCGCGTAAAATAGAAATTGTATCTTCCACGTTTGGTTCTTGAACAAGTACCTGCTGAAATCGTCGTTCAAGTGCTGGGTCCTTTTCGATATATTTTCGATGCTCATCAAGCGTTGTTGCTCCAATACAATGTAGCTCGCCACGGGCTAGCATCGGTTTTAACATATTTCCAGCATCCATCGCCCCTTCAGTCTTACCAGCTCCAACAATGGTGTGAATTTCATCAATAAAGAGCAAGATTTGTCCTTCACTTTTTTTGATTTCATTCAAAACTGCTTTCAATCTTTCTTCAAACTCACCTCTAAATTTTGCTCCAGCAATTAATGAACTCATATCCAATGAGAAAATCGTCTTCTCCTTTAGGCCTTCAGGAACATCTTTTCTGACTATTCTTTGTGCTAATCCCTCTACAATCGCTGTTTTTCCTACCCCTGGTTCACCGATTAAGACAGGATTATTTTTTGTCTTTCTGGATAGAATTCGAATGACATTGCGAATCTCAGTGTCCCGGCCAATTACCGGGTCCATTTTTCCTGCCTTTACTTCAGCAACTAGATCCCGACCATATTTTTTAAGGGCTTCATACCCTGTTTCTGGATTTTGTGTTGTCACTCTTTGGTTCCCCCTTATTTCTTTAATAGCTTGTAAAATATCTTCTGGTTGCTTTCTATACGTTTTTAAAATCTTTCGCAGCTCTGAATCAGACGCATAGGAGGCAGCCAAAAGAATATGCTCCACAGAAATATAGTCATCAGAAAACTTCAAAGCATATTCCTCGGCACTTACCAGTAATTTTTGCAGCTTTGCAGTGATATAGAGCTTTCCCTTTTCCACCCCACTTCCGGTAACCTGAGGTTTTTTTTCAAGTGATTCACTGAGAATCTTGATAATTTCCTCAATCGGTAATCCTACCTGTTCAAGGATTGAAATAACGAGACTATCCTTTTGGTGCATTAGTGCTAAAAAAAAATGGATTTCATCAATCTCTTGATGGTTTTTTTTAACTGCTTGTGACTGTGCATCCATCAAGCCACTTTGCATTCGTTCTGTCATTCGATTAACGTCCACTTTTACTCACTCCCTCTTTGACCATTTTTGACCTATTATCTTTATTATAAAACAATGCAATATAATAAGTAAAATTTAGCCAAAAAAAAAACGATGAAAAAGGATAAAGCCATCACAATGGATGACTTTTTCCTACCAGTATTTATACTTTTGGCTGATACGTCCAAACACGGTTATGGTTCGATGTTTCAGGAAAAGAATCCCCTGCTTTTAGTTTTATTTTTTGTGGGTTATTCACATTGCTTCCTGTTTCACCAACTTCAATATATATGCCATTATTCGGTGCTTTATGCCCAGATTTAAACTGGTGGTTCTGACCCATACGATTCCCTCCTTATCTTTTACAACTTTATTATTACCTTTTTAGGGTTATCCATTATTGGAACTTCTTGCAAATTTACTCATAGGCTGACATAATTTCATTAGAAATACTTGAATTTTGTTTTTCTATTTGAAGATTGTATGAATTTATTGCTTATTTATTGCTAATTATTTCAGGTTAACAATATAATGATAGTAATATCCTGTAAATTTAACCATGACTAGCATTTATTTTCAAATCAAATTTACGATTGATTTCGTAATAAAAAAGGTGGTTTTGAGCATGCAGTCCGTAAAAGAATTACCGGTAGCATTAACCCATCTGCTAGATACTGTTCATCATATAAAGAATGTTGAAAAAGGTACATTTCTTTTTCAAGAAGGTTCTGAAGCGAACGAATTGTATATTGTTCAAAGCGGAATTATTCAAATCAGCAAAATAATCCCTGATGGAAGAGAGTTAACATTACGATTGTGCTCTAGTGGTGATTTTATTGGTGAGTTAAATTTATTCTCCCCTTCTTCAAGATATTTATTAAGTGCACGAATTGTTGAAAGTGGCGAAGTGGCTGTCATTATGAAGGAGACACTTGAGGAAAAGCTTTCACAAAATCTGGAACTTTCGTTTGAATTCATTAAGTGGATGAGTTTGCAATATCGAAAAACACAAACCAAATTTCGTGACTTAGTTCTTCACGGAAAAAAAGGTGCCTTGTACTCCACACTCATTCGCTTCACCAATAGTTATGGTATTAAAACAAACAAAGGCATTTTGATTGAATTACCATTAACCAATCAAGAATTAGCTAATTTCTGCGGCACCTCCAGAGAAGTGGTCAACCGTTTGTTAAGTGATTTACGGAAAGCTGGAATCATCTCCATAGATAAGGGCATAATTACCATTCATAATTTAGATTATTTAAGAATGGAAATTGATTGCGAGGATTGCCCAACGGAAATTTGTAAGGTTGACTAGGAACTTTAGGAACACAATTAGTAATAAAAAAAATCGGACTAAGTAGACCGATTTTTTTATTTGAGTAAAACTAGTTGAATGGCAATGATGATGAAGAATACGCAAGAGTTGATAATTTCGTATATACCAATCTGTTTTGGAGATAGTTGCTTACCATATAATAGAATGGCTCGGAGCAAACTTGGAATAAAGGCTAGAGCAACAATCCACAAACCAAATGCGAACCAAGCAAAGACTAGAACAAAATGAAAAATCCAAGAAATCCATTTAAATTGATTATTCTTCTTTTCCCTGATCATCGATTTAACATAAAAAGTACAGCCTACAAAAAAGAGGACTGAAGTTAAACCGGTAAAAAAAATCGTCTCTAAGTTCACAACTCCATGTCCTAAATAACTACTTGCTAGACCAGCAATAGAAAAGGCAAAAATAGCGCTCAAATCATTCATAAACGCACGGTCATTATTTTTCGAAGTATAGTAAGCATTAATCATAAAACAGGGAAGCATTAGAAGACCAAAATAAAATAAATTTGCTCTTTCTATAAGTGGGATGAGCAAGAACAATAATGCTGGAATCATATAGATGATGGTCCATTTTAGATAAAAAGGGAGTTTCTTTTTTTTAAATAAGAGGAGCATCGGATAGGTGGCCAAGTACAATAAAAGCCAACCAACGAAAAATGGAATATGTTTCCACAAAAAACCTCCATCAATGACCCCAAGCCAAAAAGGGAGAATTAGCATTGCCCATGCACCATGTTGTTTTGGTAAAAATAACTTCATCACGTTCACTCCTATTCCCTGACATCTTAACTATAGGCGAGCTAATCGGTTAGGTAAGTGAAGCACATCACATGGTAAAACAAAAAGAAGGCCTTCGCCTTCAAAAAGTCATTCATTATTCAGGTTAGAATAGAAGTGCAGCAAATCCATATCATGTGCGAGGTAACATAATCATCTCTAGGTTCCGTTATCTAATGAAGGATTGCCGCATTTCCATTACAAAACCTGTCACACTATTATGAACAAACATATATCCCCTACTATATATTGTAACGGAGATGATACTTGCTTGCTATGATAAAAATAACAAATTTGTTAACTTTTTTCATTTACTTTATGGACTTGCGTCTGAAGTAATTGAACTATCCAGTTTATAGCTGTAGAATCCTCGATAAAAAAGCAGGGCACATTCAGATGTACTGCAATATGATCCTTCAACTCTTCCTTCCAATACAAAATTGCTTTAATATTGTTCACCTTTTTTAATAAGGTAAGGTCGCTTTTTTCTTTTATGATCAATAGCTTCGGATACGTTTTTAGCTTGTATCCTTCGATCAAAATCACATCTGGATGAAAAAATCCCAGCAATGTTATTTGGTCTTCAAGTGTGGATTCATAGTTGTCAGCTTGGAGAATCAGCCTTCCATCGCCTTCAATGATAGAGGCTCGTGCGCCTGCGGAAAGATGTTTTTCTGTATCCTTTTGCTCGACAACATCTGGCCTACTTCCATGACCGTGATGCTTAATTGTAACGATTTTGAGACCACTTTCTACTAATGTTTCAATCAGCTTTGCAGTAAACGTAGTCTTGCCACTATTTTGATATCCGACCACTTGGAATATTACAGGCCTTACCAAGGCCACTCGCTGCCGACCTGGTCTTCAAGTAAGAGGACATCCACTTTGCTGCCTGCTATAAAGCCCCTGGTGCCGCCTGGAAGAACCATTAATGAATTAGCACCTGAAAGGCTCATAATAATATTAGACTTGTCGAGTCCGCTCGGTGAAGCCTTTAGTCTGCCCTCATCGATAAACGTGGAACTACGGACAAACCTTGTAAACGGATTTGCTTTTGGAAAGTCAACTTCGAGCAGGGCCTCTTCTTTTCGAAGATGCGGTTTCTCTGAAAATAGCTGATGTCGAATAATTGGACGGGCAAACAATTCAAAGCCGACATAACAAGCGGATGGGTTGCCAGATAACCCAAATAGGATTTTCCCATTGTACTGTGCCACAGTCGTCACACTGCCAGGACGCATAGCAACTTTATTAAATAGTACCTCTGCACTGAGCTTCTCATAAATACCCGGCAGGTAATCAAAATCGCCCACCGACACACCACCCGTTGTAATTAATAAATCGACCTCAGTTAAAGCTTTCTTTATTGCTTCATAGCAAGTATCAAATTCATCTGGTAATTTCCCAAAATAGCGAACAACTCCACCCGTTCTTTCGATTTGAGCAGCTATCATATAAGAATTACTGTTGCGAATCTTTCCTGAAACCAATTCTTCGTCCACTTCTAACAGCTCTGTACCAGTGGCAAATAAACCCACGATTGGTTTCTTTGCTACAGACACACGCACATACCCAAATGTGGCAAGCATTGCTTGAATTCCAGGATTAATTAACGTCCCTTTTTTCACTAAAATTTCACCTTGTTTTGCATCTTCGCCACTGTACGAAACGTTATCACCTTTTTTAAAACTGCGTTTAATTGACATATATGGGAGTCGATCTTTTTCGAAAGTTTTTGCTACCTCAAACATAACCACTGCGTCTGTTCCTTCAGGCATCATTGCACCTGTCATAATTCTGACAGCTTGGTACGCGCCAACAACTATCTGAGAGACCATTCCAGCTCCAATATGATCAACCACTTCAAATTCAACAACGTTTGATTGAGAAGCATCACTAGTATCAATTGATCTGACGGCAAAGCCATCATATGGTGCCCTGTCAAAGTGAGGCACATCACTAGTCGCTATTAAATCTTCAGATAAGAAACGACCATAGCTTTCTTCTATTGATACATATTCAGTTACACCATGTAATTGGTATTCCATTATTCTTTTAACCGCTTCCCCAATAGGAATTGGTTTTCGTTTTTCAAACAAACTAATCAGCTCCTGCCAAATTCGTGTCAGTTTTATTGATGATATGTACAACTATGTTTAATAAATCATCGACTAATATTCATTATAAGCTTATTGATACCTTGCAAACATATCAAATATCACAAAATAAAGATAAAAATAAAAAATTACCCAGAATGTGTGATTCAGGTCACCTAGTTTTATTCCGTTTTCTATTATGCTTAGATCAGAAACTAACACCTTTACAATTTTAAGGAGGATAAATAAATGACTTTCCCATTTTCAGCAACTTCATTAGTTAAAGATATTGTCAATGAATTACCAAAATCAAGTGATGTCTTCAAAAAGAACCGTATTGATTTTTGTTGCGGTGGTAATATCCCGTTATCAGAGGCAGTCTCCCAAAACAACCTTAACATGGAAACATTGTTGGAAGAACTAAAAGTAGTTTTTGAAAAATACGAAAATACTGAGAAAGATTTAGAAGTTTGGACTAGCTCCGATTCTGATACAATTATTGATCATGTAATTTCAAATTATCACCGTGTATCTGAAGAAGAATTAGCGAATCTAAGCCCCTATGTAACAAAAGTATCACGTGTACATGGCGACAACCACCCTGAACTATTAAAAGTTTATGAGCTCTTTTATGAATTCAAAAAAGAATTAACTGAGCATATGGCAAAAGAAGAAGAAATTGTGTTCCCATTGATTAAGAAACTTGCTGACGGTACTGTTGATAACCGTGAAGAAGCTATTGCAATGATTGTTGAGCTTGAAAAAGAGCATGACCATGCAGGTGAGGTTTTAAGAGAAATCCGTTCCGTAACATCTGACTTTGCTCTTCCGCTCGATGCTTGTGGTACGTACCGCTTAGTCTATGCACGTTTAGAAGCGCTAGAAGGATTAACATTTATGCACGTACATCTTGAAAACAACATTTTATTCCCAAGATATATGTAGACAAATTATGGCCTGCTTAACAGCAGGTTATTTTTTTTTGAGAATAGCACAAGCGCACGTTTAGCAGACGACAAGCCTTGCGGGCTTCGAGTGAGTATTGGGCTCGCGGAGAGTGAAGCGATCCGATGTTGACGTCTCACTAGGGAGAAGTGCGAAGAACACTAGCCGTTGGGTGTCTGCAGCAATGACAATTCTCAAAGTTAATTTTATATATATCCAGAAAAAAACTCTCTTACAGACGAAGAGAGTTTTTCGGGTAATTGTCTATCGCTAACTACCGTATCGACAAGGTTACATCGCTACAAGGTAACTTAGGTTTATTTTATTTATCCACCAATATAAGACATTTCTATTTTCTTTCGATCTTTGTTTGTCTCAGCTGTTCTTTCATCTGAATACCGATCATCTCGTCCATTCCAAATTGCCTTCACATGTGCTAGAACTTCTTCGTCCGTTGCACCATTTCGCATGAAGTTCCTTATATCATGACCATTCCCATTAAATAAACAAGTAAAAATCTGACCATTTGCTGAAAGTCGGGAACGTGTGCAGCTTGAG
Organism: Bacillus sp. (in: firmicutes); assembly: GCA_023512145.1. Taxonomy (GTDB): domain Bacteria; phylum Bacillota; class Bacilli; order Bacillales; family Cytobacillaceae; genus Neobacillus. The sequence continues at coordinate 8,643 of JAIMAD010000005.1, forward strand.
CAGAACGACTCAGAAACAGAGGTAATAAACCCTACATTCACATCAGTGTCTGAATAGCGATAAAGCTTTGCAACTTCCCCATAATAGGCTGGATCGACAGCTTCTAGTTCAAAATGTTCTTTTAATAAATGATAGATTTGTTTTTTTGTAATGACATCATCCATTTTCCAACCGTTTGTCGAGCCCACGTCCATAAATTCGATGTAGCGAAGTTCTAGCCCATGGTTCTTGCAGTATTCGGCCATTGGAATGATTTCTGAATCATTTAGGCCCTTCTTTACCACCATGTTAATTTTGACGCCAAGACCCGCTTCCTTAGCAGCTGCGATACCCTCTAATACTGGTCCTGTTCCAACGCCGCGTCCATTAATTTTACCAAATAATTCATCATTTAAAGTATCTAGGCTGACATTTACTCTTTGTAGACCTGCATCTTTTAAATCCTTTGCCAATTTTGGAAGCAATACACCATTTGTTGTTAAACCAATATCGCTTAGTCCCTCAATCTCCGCTAGCTTTTTTACAAGAATCGGCATATCCTTGCGAAGAAGAGGTTCTCCACCGGTTAAGCGGATTTTTTCCACACCCAAACTGACAAAGACCCTCGCGATACGTTCAATTTCTTCATATGTCAGCAGCGCACTTTTTGGTAGAAATTCAAAATCCGGTCCAAATTGTTCTGCTGGCATACAATACTGACAACGAAAATTACAGCGGTCAATCACGGAGATTCTTAAATCCCGTAAAGGTCTATTCAATTTATCTTTAATAATAGTTTTTTCCATTTTATATCAACTCCTATTTTAAGGAAGCTAGTTTCATTCTATTAGTAGTTTATCAGTGTGCTGGAAAAGAGGCTGTTACTTTATTCACTATTACAATACTTATTAATATTAATCTAATCTTAACAGATGTTAACGAATGAATAAATGTTTGTTTCGGAAATAACATCCAACTTTTGCAATTTATTCACCCATTTATCATAAAATCCTAGTTTAAGATATTTTTTTTTATATAATTAAAAAGTTTTCACTATATCGACATTGTTTACTACTTTTTAATGTCCTGTCATACGATAAACTATTACTATTGAATCCTTACTATTCGTTTGAAAGAAAAAGTCTTAATCAAAAATAACTAAGAGGTGAATCGGATGACAATGACAACGACCATGAAACCAACTCATTCAATTGAAATAAAGGAATTACTTAAATTTGCTGATCGAAAATTTAAAAGTGAAAGAGGAAGCTTTTTATTTCAAGAAGGAATGTTGGCCGAAGAACTTTACATTATCATCTCCGGAAGAGTTCAAATTAGCAAAATTACCTCAGATGGTCGTGAACTTTCCTTAAGAATTTGTGGAGAAAATGATATTTGTGGAGAATTAACCCTCTTCACTGACAATCCAAGATATTTACTTAGTGCCAAGGTTCTTGAGGAAGGTGAAATTGTCGCCATAAAAAAAGATGTGCTTGAAAATGAAATTTTCCAAAACAGCAAGCTTGCATTTGAATTCATGAAATGGATGAGTGACCATTTTCGGAAAACGCAAACAAAATTTCGCGATCTTGTCTTAAACGGAAAACGAGGCGCCCTTTTTTCGACGCTTATTCGGATGTCGAATAGCTATGGCATTCAAAAAGGGGATCAAATTTTAATTGACCTGCCCTTAACCAATCAAGAACTTGCTAACTTTTGTGGTACTTCACGGGAAAGTACGAACCGCATCCTAAGTGACTTAAAGAAAGATAAAATCATTTCAGTAGACAAAGGGAAAATCTCAATTTTGGATTTACAATACTTAAGGAATGAAATCGATTGTGAAAATTGTTCAGCCGTTTATTGCAGCATTGAATAGGCAGGCATTTTCATTTTTCATATTAACAAGGCTGTCTCACAATAGTGAGGCAGCCCTGTTTTATCCAATTTACTACGCTTGTTCTTGCTTTTCTCTTAATACTTTCGGTATATAAACGCAGAATGGTTCGCTTTCAAGGTAATCACCTGTCATTGCATACGCTCTAGACCTTGAACCCCCACATACATAGCGGAATTCACAGACACCACATTTCCCTTTATAAAGATCTGGATTTCTTAACGATTGAAAAATTGGTGATTCCCGATATATTTCTGCTAATGGAGTCTCACGAACATTCCCGGCCTTTACGGGTAACAGTCCACTTGGATATACATCTCCAATATGTGAGATGAACACAAAGCCGTTTCCGTCATTGACGCCCTTTGGTGCCCGTCCGAGACCATCAATTGAACCTGTTAGGCCCTGTTCTGTTAATGCACTCAAGTAATCAATTTCAGCTGTTTGATCCTTTGCTTCACGCATCTTTTGCTGAATAACCACACGACGGTAATGCTGTGCTGCTGTCGTCTTAATATCAAATGGCACGCGTTTACTTAGGTCATAAAGCCATCTGAACACCTTTTCGTGTTCAACAGGAGAAATCATATCAGATTCTTGTCCTCTTCCTGTTGGAACGAGGAAAAATACACTCCATAATACACAGTCTAAATCCTCAACCATTTTTGCCATTTCATCAAGATAGTCAATATTATATCGTGAAATAACTGTATTAATTTGAATTGGTAATTCAATCTCATGTAAGTATTTAATTCTTTCCATTGTTAAATCAAATGACCCTGCTGTTCCACGGAAATGGTCATGTACCTCAGCTGTTGGTCCGTCAATACTAAATGCCCAACGAGAAAGACCGACTTCTTTCGCCTTTTCAATCGCTTCTTTCGTAACGTTTGGTGTCGCACTTGGGGTCATTGATACACGCACACCTTTATCAACTGCATACTTAGCAATGTCAAAAACGTCTTCTCTCATAAGTGGGTCCCCACCTGTAAACACAAGCATCGGATTATTCATTTCATATATTTGATCAATTAAGTTTTTACCTTCTTCAAACGATAGCTCACGATGGTCTCTTCTGTACTGTGCTTCCGCACGACAGTGCAAGCACTTTAACTGACAGGCTCGAGTAAGTTCCCATATAACGATAAATGGATCTTTATTAAAATCACGGCTAAAAGCCATATGAAACGCCTCCTAAAACGACTATTCCAACCCAAACAGCCTTATTACTTTGTATTATAAGGGTGATTATCGTTTAAAATAGTGAACTATGTCACATGCCTTGTGCGTTCTTTGTCATAATTGTGAAGATACAAAAAAAGCGGTAGCTCCTTTTCCAGGGAGCCAAACATGTGACGAATCTTTCCACTGGAAAAGCATTTGACGTAGTAATAGCAGATTTTAGATAGCGCCTAGGCCACTAGGTTATCAAAAAAAGGCAGCGGATATCCGCTGCCTTTTAAGAAATGGTCAATATCTCATATGTTGAAGATAGCTCAATAAAATGTGCCATTCCGCTTTTTTTGCCAACAACCAATTTTTCTTCTACATTAAAATGATCGACACATGTTTTACATGAGAAAATGTCGACACCTTTTTCTGCTACTTCCTGCAAATGAACCGAAACAAATGAATCCTCTGTCAGCAATAAAACTCCACTATTCATAAAAAAACTATTTTAAAGCAGCTCTTCTTGCTGCTTTAAAATAGTAAAATAAGTTTCAAGAATATTCTCACCCAGTACCGCGTCATCGCTACCAAATTGATTAGAGCTTACTAAAATCACTTTATTTTTCATACAATCCCAATGCCCTATCGTATTCCTAAGGCGATTTTCGCATAGCGTGACATCTTATCTTTAGTCCATGGTGGATTAAATACGATATTTACCTCTACTTCTTTGACTTCTGGAATATCAGCTAAAGATCTTTTGACTTGGTCAACAATCGTACCCGCAAGTGGACAGCCCATTGAAGTTAAAGTCATTGTGACCGTCACTAGTCCCTCTTCATCCATTTCTGCATCATAAACCAAACCTAAATTAACAATATCTACCCCTAGCTCAGGATCGATGACTAGTTCTAAGGCACCCATAATATTTTCTTTTAGTTCTTCATTCATTTTTGTCCCACTCCTCCATTATTTTGTCCTCATCTAATATAGCAAAGAGCAAGCATTACTAGAATGAGATTTCGTTTAAAAAAGTATATCGTTTTTTTTAGTCTTAAGGTGTGACTTCGATAACAACTTAGATATGAAAAATTGACAGCTTATATCTCAATATCTGAAGTTAGGGGTTTTATGCTACTTTCTGATAGTATTGTTTACATGGTGTATTAAGAAATTTAAGGATCTTAGTGTATGAAAATTTTTCATAACTGTAGTGTATCATGGAGATAAACTTTTTCCTAAAACAACGTACTATGTAAGAAAATTTATAAGAAGAAGGAGTCCATATGGTAGAAAGACACTTAATAGCTCTAGATTTAGATGGGACATTATTAAAAGATGATAAGACGATTTCCCTAAAAACGAAGGAAATCATCGTAAAAGCTAAAGAACAGGGACACGTGGTTATGATTGCAACAGGCAGACCATTCAGGTCCAGTGAATTGTATTATCGTGAGCTTGCGCTTGACACACCGATTGTTAATTTTAATGGTGCGTTTATGCATAACCCACAAAATTCTGCTTGGGGATACTACCATGAACCTCTAGATATCAAAGTTGCAAAAGAGATTGTTGAAGCCTGTAGAAGCTTTCAATTTCATAATATAATCGCTGAAGTGATTGATGATGTATATTTTCACTACCATGATGAAAAGTTATTAGATATTTTCAGCTTTGGAAATCCAAAAATTACAACGGGTGATTTAGCGAATTTTTTAACTGATTCCCCAACAAGTATGTTAATCCATACGGAAGAAGAGCAGTTAAAAACAATCCGTCAACATTTATCAGCGGTTCACGCAGAAGTAATTGATCACCGTAGCTGGGCCGCACCATGGCATGTTATCGAAATCATTAAGGTCGGATTAAGTAAAGCGGTTGGTTTGAAAAAGGCTTCTGATTATTTTGGGATTCCTGCTGAAAGAATCATTGCGTTTGGTGATGAAGATAATGATCTTGAAATGCTTGAATATGCGGGACGCGGTGTTGCGATGGGAAATGCGATTGATAAGGTTAAATCTATCGCCAATGAAGTTACTTTAAGTAATGAAGAAGATGGAATTGGTCTTTATTTAGAAGAGTATTTAAGTATTAAAAAAGACTGATAAAACTTCCACTATTGTTTGATAAATGAACCTATCCATTTTGGGCATACTATTTTTTGAGGCAGCATTGCTGTTTCAAACCGAGCTTTGCATATTGGAGGGATTCGAATGGGTAAATCAAACAAATCAAAACGCTTTGTCCAGCAAGGAAAGGATTCCGTTAGCAAACATTCCGAACGTATTCCTTATCACATGACCTACGCTGAAGCAGAAGCTCAGAAAATGGCCAATGTGCATGAATCCTCACTTGGAGGAATTTAATATGGGCAACCAATTATTCCAAGAAGCACAACGATTTGTTGAAATGGCAAAGTCCACCGACCCAGCTGGTCTTGATTCTGCTGTTGCTAAAGCAAAGAATTCACTAAGTTCAGCGTTTGCCAATTCGACATTGGCAGAACAAGCACAGCTCCAACAAATGCAACAAGAGCTTGATCAAGTAAATCAATCGCACTAAAGAAAAGCGGAAGCACACATGTGTGCCTCCGCTTTTCTTGTGAACTACATTAGGTTTCCATATTCACATTTATTATCTCCCTTACTCTTTACGAAAGAATCCATAGATGTTTGTTGTTTGAATGATATTTGTGAATGCATTTGGATCCACTTCCTTCAGAATTCTTTCTAAATCATAGAGCTCATAGCGGGTTATAACAATCATCAACATTTCACGGGATTCGTTCGAAAATGCACCTTTAGCTTGAATTATCGTGATCCCCCTAATAAGTTTTGACTGAATGGCCTTTTTCATTTCATCAGCTTTTTTTGTAATAATCATCGCGGTCAGCTTGGCATGTCTCGTATGGATCGTATCAATCACTCTTGTCGAGGTGTATAATGTAACAAGGGTATAGAGAGCCTTTTCCCACCCATAAAGGAACCCCGCTGTAATAATAATAATCCCATTTAACGCAAACATGTACGGTCCAATCGGCTTATCTTTCATTCTGGATAAAACCATTGCGATGATATCGACTCCCCCTGTTGACGCCCCCCATTTTAAGGTTATCCCGACGCCGACTGCCAATATGACACCGCCAAATACAGCATTTAGAAGGATATCCGCGGAAACTTGTTTGATTGGAATTATTGTTAGAAAAAACGATGAAAGGACTACACTAAGAAAACTATAAATGGTAAAGGACTTTCCTACCTTTCTCCATCCCAAAATCGCCACTGGAATATTCAATAATAATAATAAAAATCCTAGAGAGACATTAACTGGTGTCTTGTCACTTAGTACCTTTGAAAGTAATTGGGCGATTCCGGTAAATCCACTTGAGTAAACATTTGCTGGTATTAAGAATAAATTCATCGCAAGAGCACCTAAAGCGGCTCCGGCTGCGACCACTGCCACTTTTTTCGTTTGTCGCCAAATCACAGGAACATCTCCCCTTTTTTTGATTGGGATTTCTTTTTCTATATTTCTCGATATTGAAAATTGTAATTTCCGAGGGAAACCGATAAACTAAAATTAAATATAATTGCTTGAAAGTAGGTGAGCTTCATGCCAGTAAAAATACTAGCTGACAGCGCATGCGATTTACCTAAGAGTTTTTACGCAGAAAATAACGTGACCTTATTTCCTTTAAGGGTCCAAATTAATGATCAGGAATATGAAGATGTAAAAACCATTGATCCAATAAAAGTTTATGAAGCTATCCGTAGTGGCGTTATTCCCAAGACATCACAAGTTTCTCCCCTTTTGTTTGAGGAAGTCTTCACACAAATGGCTGAAAATAACGAAGATGGAATCTATATTGCTTTTTCTTCCCAGCTTTCTGGTACATATTCCACTGCTGTTATGATTCTTGACCAAGTGAAGGAAAAATATCCAAATTTTAAATTAACAATTGTTGATACATTATGTGCATCCTTAGGATTTGGTCTAGTCGTCAAGGAAGCAGCAAGGCTCGCTGCTAACAATATCTCAAAAGAAGAGATATTAAAGGATGTCCTTTTCAGAAGCCAACATATGGAATCTCTTTTTACAGTGGAGGATTTAGATCATTTGGCAAAAGGTGGCCGAGTATCGAAAGCATCAGCCTTTCTCGGCGGATTATTAAATATTAAGCCAATATTAAATGTGGAAGATGGGAAGCTTGTTCCCATTGAAAAAATACGGGGTAAGAAAAAAGTGCTACGTCGCATAATCGAACTCATGAACGAGCGTGGAGCAGATATGCACGATCAAGTAATTGGGATTAGTCATGCAGATAATGAGGAAACGGCATTAGAAATGAAATCTTTAATTGAAGAGGAATTTCATTCAAAAGAAGTATACATATCTTCAATTGGCTCTGCCGTTGGGTCCCATACAGGTCCAGGGACAATCTCAATTTTCTTTTTAAATCAATTGCCATTATAAATAAATTCATCAAAATGAGCGAGGTATAATACCTCGCTCATTTTGATGAATTTATTTATCAGAATTTATATCAATAACTTCGATGCATGTCCGTGCTGCAGCGCCCGTACTGCTAGTGGAAATCGCTCTTCGAGTAAAAATCGGGTTTAGGATTTTCACCTCCCTTCGATAAGTTAACATCGAAACGAATCGCTCTCCCTTGTTTCCTTTATCTTAGTCGAAGCGCGCAAGGACACTACGCCGCTAAACGGGTGCTTGCGCTTTTCTTATTTATGATCGGTCTTTTTAGAATATTGATTTTTTCCAGCTTGACGGTTTTTTTCGCGCATCATATTCTTTTCATGGCGAAGGGCATTGTTGTCTTTTGCTTTTTTATCGTTATCTGAAGTGTGTGGCATAGTTTTACCCCTTTCAAATTGCGTTCGGTGATTAGTTTCTGCCGATTTGAAATAGAGTATGTAAGAATGTGTTAGTCTTTTTTCACATATGTCCAGCTGTCTTCCTGATAAACTCTGCCATCTTTCATTAACTTACCAAGTGCTCGTTTAAATGCACCTTTGCTTAAATGAAAACGCATTTGAATTTCCTCAGGCAAACTTTTATCGGTATATGGCATAGCACCATCTCTACTCATTAAATAGTCGTAAACCCGCTCTGCATCTAAATCTTGTGATTCCTCTTTCCTAGCAAGTAAGGAAACGTTTATCGTCCCATCCTCCTTTACATCAATAATTCGGCCCTCGACCAATTCACCTAAACGAGGCTCTACGGGTCTTTGTGACTCATGAATGAACCCTTTAAATCCCTCAATCGTATAGATCCAGCTTCCAACTTTTGCTGTCCTGTAAATATGTCCCTGCACATTTTTGTTAAAATCTTCTCTTGTTGCATCTGTGGAAATGGAGTGAATTATCTGGTCATTTGCCAGCTTTGCGTAAAGAAGATAATTGTTACTCAACTTTAATGTTATATAAACTAAATCTCCTACCTTCGGCCAGACTGATCGGTGTACTGGCAAATCATCAATTCCTAACAAAATATCCTTAGTAAGACCAATATTTAAAAAGACACCAATTTCTCGATTTATATCTGTTACCTTAACCCATGCATAACGTCCAACAGCAACTTCCGGAATGGTGGTAGATGCCGATGTCCTTCCTTCCGAATCAACAAACAGAAATACTTTTACTTGTTCGCCTTCTAGATAATCTTTGTTTGTTTCCTTCTTATGTAACAAGACATCTTCATTTCCATCTGTTAAAAAATAGCCGAATGTCGCTATACGTGCAACTGATAATGTAGTGACTTGACCAATTAGTTCGTTTATAGTCATATATAACTCCTCTTTTCTTTTCTCGGAGATTTTCTAGAGTTGTTTGAACTGCTATATTTTACTATAATGTAGCCATAAAGGGAATCTTTTGCAAGGTATGATTTTTGATTGATAAATAAATGGAGGTTTGGTTATGGCTAAAGATAACTCATTTGATATTGTGTCCAAAGTAGAATTTACTGAAGTCACAAATGCGATTACGATGACAATGAAAGAAATTGGCACCCGCTACGATTTTAAAGGCAGTAAAAGTGAAGTATCACTGGATAAAGAAGATCTTGTCCTTATTTCCGATGATGAGTATAAAATGGATCAACTAAAAGATGTATTATTTAGTAAAATGATTAAACGAGGCATCCCAGTTAGAAATCTTGATTACGGAAAAATCGAAAGAGCCCATGGTGGAACCATTCGCCAAAGAGCCACGCTTGTCCAAGGTATTGATAAAGAAAATGCCAAAAAAATTAATACAATTATTAAAAATAGCGGCGTCAAGGTAAAAACTCAGGTCCAAGATGACCAAGTACGTGTTACCGGAAAAGACCGCGATGATTTGCAAAAGATTATTTCCCTAGTCCGTGAAGCAGAAGCAGACTTAACAGTAGATGTACAATTTATAAACTACCGGTAAAAAGAAAAGCGAAAGCACCTGGTCAGCCCCGACAGGCGCTGGAGGGCCTGTCAGTGAAGTCCGCACTTAGACTTCACTATCAGGACCGAAGCGACCGAGGGGCTAGGTGCTTGAGCTAGACAAGAAAAGCGAAAGCGCCTGGTCAGCCCCGACAGGCTGCTTGCGGGCCTGTCAGTGAAGTCGTTCTTTGACTTCACTGTCAGGACCGAAGCGACCGAGGGGCTAGGTGCTTGAGCTAGACAAAGAAAAGCGAAAGCGCCTTGCTCAGGGGCTTAGCAAACTAGGAAAGAAAGGCCGGGAAGATTTGATCCTTTCCGCCTTTTTTTATTATCCGCATCACTCATAATTTTCAACCTTTTTTGCAAAACTAACAAGTGTTATTAACATTTGGAGGTTTTATTCGATGAGCAGCAATCAAAAGCAACAAAAGAGCACCTTTCCACCACAGCACCAGGATCATCAGCCTGGCGTGGAAAATGAAATGAACCCCCGCCCCATTTCATTTGATCCCGATTATAAAGCTGGAGGGAAATTAGCCGGAAAAACAGCAATTATTACTGGCGGCGATAGTGGAATTGGCAAATCGGTTGCCATTTATTTTGCTAAAGAAGGCGCGGACGTAGCCATTGTGTATTTAGAAGAACATCAAGATGCCCATGAAACAAAGCAACTAGTTGAAGCCCATGGGCAAAAATGTCTTCTTTATTCAGGCGACATTGGCAGTGAGGATTTTTGCAAGGGAATAGTTAATAAGATTCATTCTGAATTTGGGAGGATAGATATTCTTGTGAACAATGCGGCGGAGCAGCATCCACAGCAAAGCTTGCTAAATATTACAGTTGCACAACTAGAAAAAACGTTCCGGACGAATATATTTTCCTTTTTTCATATGACAAAAATGGTCTTGCCCTTCTTAAAGCAAGGTGCATCCATCATAAATACTACATCGATAACTGCCTATGAGGGTAATGAGCAATTATTAGATTACTCGGCTACAAAAGGGGCAGTAGTGTCCTTTACCCGCTCTTTGGCAAAATCACTTGCAAACCAAGGGATCCGTGTCAACGGTGTAGCCCCAGGTCCAATCTGGACCCCGCTCATCCCATCTACTTTTCCAGCACACCAGGTAGCAAGTTTCGGATCAACGACGACAATGGGTAGGGCCGGTCAGCCTTATGAACTGGCACCAAGCTACGTATTCCTTGCCTCAGATGACTCCTCCTACGTGAGCGGTCAAGTGATTCATGTAAACGGTAGAATGATTGTCAATGGATGAAACTGTCGAGTGGCCTTACCTCCAGTAGTTTATTTGTCGCTTAAACTGTGATACTTTATTCTTGAAGTATCGCTTTATTAGATTCGATCGCCTATTTTGCTAATAACTCATATTCCTGCTTGTTTTTACTTCCTCTTTAACATTTGTCTTCACTTTCAATATTCGTTTATTACTCATTTCTATAACTGTGAACAAGATATTCTTATAATCAAAAACTGTTTGTGTATCATTAGGTATCCCGCCGAGTTGGCCGATAATAAAACCACTAAGGGTGTCATATTCTTGTGTTGGTAATTCTATATTGAGAATTTCTTCAACTTCATAAAGATTTAATGTCCCAGCCATTAAATACTCATTTTGACCTAAGACTATTATTTCTTCGTCACCCAATAATGGTTCATCATATTCATCAAAAATATTTCCGACAATTTCTTCAATTAAATCCTCCATCGTGACAATTCCATCTGTTCCTCCATATTCATCAAGGACAACTGCCATATGGACATTTTTCTTTTGCAATTCCTTTAGCAAAAGGTCAGTTCTCTTGGATTCGAGAACATAGTATGGTTCACGAATCAATGCTCGTAAATTAAATGCGAGCTCGTCAAAGTTTCCCACAAACTGAAGTAAGTCTTTTCCATGCAAAATACCAATGATATTATCAATAGTTCCTTCATACACGGGGTATCTTGTGTACTTTTGATTATTCACTAGACTGGCTGTTTTGTTCAAATTAGCATCAATTGATAACGCAACAATCTTTGTACGGTGAGTCATAATATCAGAAACCGTCTTATTATTAAATTCAAAAACATTGTTAATCATCACTTTTTCGTCTTCTTCGATTGTTCCAATTTCATTGCCTACGTCAATCATCATACGAATTTCTTCCTCGGTCACATTTTCATCATCTCCATTAGGGTCTACACCAAAGAATCTGACTACTAGGTTAGATGAAATAGTTAATAATTTGACAAATGGAGAAGACACTTTTGACAAAAATGTTAATGGTGCAACGGCAAATCTAGAAATAGCTTCTGCCTTTTTTAATGCCAGTTGTTTCGGAACAAGCTCCCCTAACACTAATGTAAAATAGGATAATAACAATGTTATCGCAACCACTGCGATTGTTTCCAAAAGTTCCTGTGAAATAGGTATACCAAGTTCAAAAAGAATGTCAGCTAATGGCCCAGAAAAACTCTCGGCTGCAAAGGCACTTGCCAAAAATCCTGCGAGTGTTATCCCAATCTGAATGGTGGCTAAAAAACGGCTAGGTTCAGAAAGAAGTTTAGAGAGCATTTTTGCTTTTTTATCCCCTGATTCAGCCATAAGCTTTACTTTATTATCATTTAAAGAGATCAATGCCATTTCTGATGCTGAAAAAAATGCATTTACAGTAATCAGTATAATAAGAATAATTATTTCAGGTACCACTAAGATTACCTCCAGACCAAAAAGAAGTTACCAGTAATGAAATTTTAACTTACAACTAAAACACAGCTATTAATCTTTATTCCCTTGGGGTGGTCTAGCCCATACCCGAATATTTTAGTCCTTCCTTTTCTTTATTTTGAATAGAAATAAGAAACACAAAAGGCAAACGACTACTAATGCTGAAATTAATGATAAATTAATGCCACTTTTATTTGTTAAAACATATATTTCGGAATTATCTCGGTCAAGGATGAGGTAGTAGTTATTATCTTTGCTACGAACAATGTCTCCTCCTAATAAACCGCGAAGCTCTTTGCCCCCTTCTACCTGCTCATTGCTGAGGCGAACTTTTTGTGATTTATTTGAATTATTTATCGCAATAATTGCCGTTTCACCTTTATACACACGTTTATATACGACCATCCCCTTTTGATCATAAAGCATTTCCATTGTTCCTCTTGTCAAAGAAGGGAGTTGATTTCTTAATTCGCCAAGCTTGGTAATAAAATCGATCAGTTCTTTTTCCGTTCTGAAACTCATTTGTCCATGGTTATCCGGAATTTCTCCCCCAATTAAAGCAATCTCCGAACCATAGTAAAATACAGGAATTCCAGGAGTGCTATATAGATATGTCAACGCCATTTTCCAGCGTGAACCTGGGAATTGTCTTTTTTCAACAATATCATTGGTAAATCTTATGGTATATTCATTATCCATAAAATTTGGTCTCAAAAAGGAGTTTTGACCGTTTTTGGCATCAGAATAAAGTGCGCTAAACGATTGATCCGTATCGGCAAACGCTTTTCTTAAATTATCGTTATACGAGTAATTAAAGAGGCTGTCGATTCCTGCATTTTCATATTCTTGTAGATTTATTGATGTATTTTTAGGCGCTACTCCTAGAAGGAAAAAGCCCTTCTTCTCTTTCTTTACTTCCTTTGAAAAATCATTCCAAAAGCTTAATGGGACATGGTTCGCATCGGTAAGACTAAACCCGTCAATATCTGTCGTATTGATCCACCATTTTGCTGCATCAAGTAAGTACTTTTTTACTTCTGGGTTGTCCTGATTAAGGTCAGGCAAATCATCGACCCAGCCATTTTCAAGCTCCTGTTGGTTATTCCAATCGCTGATATCCTTTTTTTTATGGAACCAGTCCTGCTTGCTAGTATCACTTACCCACGGATGGCTACTTGCTACGTTATTAGCGACAAAATCAATCAAAACCTTCATTTTTCGCTTATGTGCTTCTTTTACAAGCTTTTGGAAGGTCTCAAGGGTACCAAAATGTTCGTCTATTTCCTTAAAATTGTTTACCCAATAGCCATGGTATCCCTCTTTTGCATTATCAAAGATAGGAGTTAAACGGATTGAGGTGAACCCCATATCATGTATGTAATCCAACTTATCAATTATTCCTTGCAGGTCACCGCCGTTATAAGCCAGTGGGTCATTTGCAAAAACATCGATATCATTACTTGTATCACCATTGTTGAAGCGGTCAATCATGATTGAATACACAGATTCATCTTGCCACAACCGGTTTTCTTTTTGAAATGCTGCCTGTGCAGATAGTGGTGGAATTTGTAAAAACATGATTAATATAACTAAAAAACAGATTTTCTTCAAGCCCAACCCTCCTCCTAAAAAGGGAAGAGGATATGCTCTTCCCTACAATCATTTTAACCCGAATAAAGTTTTTATTCCAAATAAATTACCTTATCTATGCATTAAATAGAGAATTATCCGTAAAACAAGAACTTAATTCACTATGTTAATATTGTAATCTTTAACCCATGTGTGCAACTGCACAAGGTATGCCAATAATTGTGGACCTGTCATCAACTGACCAAACCAAGGCTCTTGAAATGAATTTCCACCCGACTCGACAAGTCTTTTTAACTGCTCTTTATTAAAAAATTCATGCAATACCGAGGATTGATCTTGTAAAATATTCACCAGTAATTTTTGGACTGCTATTGTATACTCAGGATTATGTGTTTTTGGGTAAGGGCTTTTTTTCCGGTATAAAACTTCCCCAGGTAAAATACCTTCAAAGGCTTTACGAAGAATTCCTTTTTCCCTGCCTCGATACATTTTCATCTCCCACGGAATATTCCAAACATATTCGACAAGGCGATGGTCGGCAAATGGTACTCTGACTTCGAGGCTCGCTCCCATACTCATTCGGTCTTTTCGATCAAGCAATGTCGTCATAAAGTTAATCATATTTATATAAAATAATTCTCTTCGTTTTGTTTCTACTAAACCTTCTCCGTCTAACCGCGGTGTTTCCTCAATCACCTGATAATACTTTTCCATTACGTAATCAGGTAACTTTAATTTTTCCTGCCAATGCGTTTTCAATAAATTATTTCGTTCTGCAACGGATCGCATCCACGGGAATCCCGGTCGTTCTAAATCTTGTTTCCGGTGGAACCATGGATACCCTCCAAAAATTTCATCTGCACATTCTCCAGATAGACCAACAACAAAGTCCTGTTTAATTTCTTTACAAAACCAAAGCAAGGAGGAATCGACGTCTGCCATCCCGGGAAAATCTCTAACATGGGTGGCTTCAACTAAATCATTTACTAGTTGGTGCTGTGATATGATTTTGTTGTTGTGTTTTGTGGTAAATTTATCCGTTATCAGTTGGATGAATTTACCATCAGCATCAGGCTGAAATTCTGACGATGAAAAAAATTGATCATTCCCTTCATAGTCAATGGAATACGTGTGGAGAGGCCCTTTTCCACTGGCTTCAAATTCTTTTGCAGCAATGGCTGTGATAATACTTGAATCAAGACCTCCCGATAAGAAGCTACATAGTGGGACATCTGATACAAGCTGCCTTGTGACAGCATCGGTTACTAAATAACGCACCTTTTCAGCCGTTTCCACTTCGTTTTCCTTGTGTTCCTCACTTTTCACATTCCAATATCGCCAGATTTTTAGACCGTTTTTTGAAAATGTTAATGCATGGGCAGGTCTTAGTTCATTAATTCCTTTAAAAACACCTGACCCAGGTGTTCTTGATGGGCCAATGGCAAAAATCTCAGCAAGCCCCACATTATCAATTTCAGTTTTAACTTCTGGGTGTGCAAGTATAGCCTTAATTTCCGAAGCAAATAGGAGACCCGACTTGTGTTCGGTGAAAAATAATGGTTTTACTCCTAAGCGGTCACGTCCGATAAATAGTTGTTCTTTTTTACCATCCCATACTGCAAACGCATATATCCCATTCAAATAATTTACACACTCTTCCGCCCATTCTATATAGGCAGTTACTAGAACTTCTGTATCAGAATGACCATTAAAGGAATATCCTTTAGTATGGAGAACTTTGCGGATATCTTCTGTATTATATAATTCCCCGTTGTAACAAATGGTGTAAGTAAACCCATCTTTTTGTTTGGACATTGGCTGTCGTCCCCCCTCAGGGTCGACAACAATTAGTCTTTTATGACCAAAGGCAACATATGTCTCTGACCAGAGGTTGGTTTCATCAGGACCTCTTTTCGCCAGTGTATTGGTCATCTTTTTAAGTGTATCCGTTTCGTTTCTTAAAGACTTACTATAATTAACCCAACCAGAAATACCGCACATTTTTCCATCACTCCCTTTCAACCGAACTCCAAAACATGAATTCATGCTTTTATTGTATTCAGCCTATCTTAAATGGTTAATTGTCCAGTAAAAGTATAAACAGGTTATAAAATTTCAGGAAGATGTCTAAAAAGAAGAAGAAAGCATCCAGCACGGAGGTTAAAAATGAATCGACAACAACGAATGAAACTATATGATATTCAAGAAAAAGCATATACTGAAGGAACAGTAGAACAAATTAACGAACAATGGATATTCTTTGATTAGGAGACTGAGGAAGCTGCAATGTTAGATGATTACCTTCATCAAGAAATAGAAATCTTTCGAATGAATCGTTGGAAAAAAGGAAAATTGTATGAATCAGGAAAAGTGCGGATTGGGTATGAAGCGACAATGCTTTGTGATCATGACTTAGTAAGAATTAGGAAACATTTAATCTATTCACTTGAGCGTCTTTTAGATGGAATCATTGATGATGCCTTTTTCCAGTTTGTTACCACTTTAAACTCGTTAAACTTTTCCATTTACGACTGTATCTATTGTTACAACCATTTATCCTTCTTAACGGATGAAAACCGAAAAGATGGTGTTAATTTTATGGTTTTTGACAATCAGGAGCAGATTTGTAATGTGCAGCATCACTTTTGTTACTTTGAAAAGATAAATGACCGGTTTGAATTTACGTTAAATACTGGGAAGAGATTAATTATCGAAAAAATAATCTCATAGGAAAAGCGCAAGCGCCCGTTTAGCAGCGTGTTCCCTTTCGCGCTTCGACTAAGATAAAGGAAACAAGGGAGAGCGATTCGTTTCGATGTTGACTTATCGAAGGGAGGAGAGCGAAGTACACTAGCAGTTGGGCGCTGCAGCACGGACATTTATCGAAGTTCAATGATATAAATTCAGATACTATAAGATAAAAGGCGTGGATAAAACCACGCCTTTTCTTTTTATAGCAAAGATTTAGTTTCCGATGTATTTTGAAAAGAGTGATTTTGCTTTTACAATATCATTTGTACCATGTATTAAGACACGTGCATCTTTGAATACCACAATTGAAATATCTTCTTCAGGAGAAAAGCGGAGCAAAAATTCGTTCCCAGTAACCCTACCACTTTTTTTAAGAATCTCAGCAACTTTTATTAAATTAAGTTCACGTTTATTCCGGGGATTGATTTGAACGGTATTTCTCCCGCACAGGGTCGTATAGGATACCTGCTGCCGAGAGGCTCTATCTAAAAAATCAAACTGCCCCTTCACGCACGTCGAACAAGTGGGATTTCTCCCTTCTGAAATATCCATTTTCATCGATGTGTGATCCCAAATATCAATTTGTTCAAGGTTGGGGGTTGTTTCTAGGGACCCCACTAACAATTTCATCGTTTCCATCGCTTGATAGGAGCCAATAATATCTGTTAATGGTGATAATACACCTACCGTATCACAGGTTTCTCCTGTTCCAGAAGTTGCATGTGGAAACAGACACCGATAACAAGGTGTGATACCTGATTTAATTACCGCAAACATCCCCCTAGAGCTGACAGCCGCTCCGTGTACCCACGGTATTCCATACTTAACAGCAACATCATTAATTAAATAACGAGTCATAAAGTTATCCGAGCCATCAACAATTACATCAAATCCTGTTAATAACTCTTCGGCATTCTCAAGGTTTAAATCAGCAATAATCGCATCAATCGAAACAGAGGAATTAATTTTATTTAGTCTTTTTTTTGCTGCAATAACCTTTGGGAGAGTTAATTTTGCATCCTCTTCGTCAAAAAGCGTTTGTCGCTGCAGATTTGATAGTTCTACTATGTCCCTATCAATCAACCTTATGTATCCAACACCAGACCGGACTAGATGGTTAGCAATCACGGTACCAAGTGCACCAACTCCGACAATGACCACACGCCCTTTCAGCAATTTTAATTGTCCAGCTTCTCCAATTGGTTGAAAAAGAATTTGTCGTGAATACCGTTCTATATTACTCATGAAACTCCTCTTTTCTTGATTACCTAAGAATACACAGCAACAGGATTATGATTTTACTATTATCTTACCAAATTATATTCCTTTTTAGGAAAATTTTAAATTTTAAAAATAGTTCTGAAGTGATATAATAAATAATGGGTTTATTTATAATTTTTGGATAATTTCTTTTTTTAAAAAAGATAAGGGATTAGTAATTATTATTAATAATAGGAAGAGGGGGAATAACATTGAATTTAGGTGGATTTAAAAACAAAGAAGTCTTAGTCGATTTAACAAATGGGACAGTTGATTACAGGGCAATCAATGAAGAAGATGCAATTAAGTACATAGGTGGCCGTGGTCTGGGGGTTAAATATGTACTAGATAACGGTCCTGAAGTTGAGCCATTGTCTGCAGAAAATGCATTATGTATCATGACAGGTCCAGTCACGGGATCACGATCTTCCATGAGTGGGCGCCTTTGTGTGGTAACAAAATCACCGCTTACAGGAACTGTGACTGATTCCCATATCGGCGGTTGGACAGCAGCACGCCTAAAGTGGGCGGGCATCGATAATATTATTTTCACAGGAAAAAGTGACATGCCTGTTTACCTTTACATCGAAGACGGCAAAGCAGAACTAAGAGATGCGTCAAACCTGTGGGGCACTAGCACAAGAGCATTTATTAAGGCAATGAAAGATCAATACGGTGAACAAGATCTAAGCGTCATGGCCATTGGACAGGCAGGTGAAAATACCGTTCGTTTCGCAGGATTTATTAATGAGCACGACCGTGCAGCTGGTCGTGGTGGTACAGGTGCCGTTGCTGGCTATAAAAAATTAAAAGCTATCGTAATCAAAGCGGCGCAAAAAGGTAATATGCCAGTGCCAAAATTAGATAGCGACTATAAAGAAGCCAACAAAAAGGCTGTAAAGGCGATTCTTGATGGTGGATTAACCGCTCCAAATAAAGGTGGATTATCGGTATACGGAACAAACGTATTAACTAACCTAATCAATGAAGTTGGAGCACTACCAACGAAAAACGCTCAATTCACCCACTGGGATGAGGCAGAAAAGCACAGCGGTGAGTACGTGAACAAACATTTACGTGTGGCCAACAACACCTGCCATGCTTGCCCTGTTGGTTGTAAAATTGAGGTTGAAGTGAAAGATGGTAAATATAAGACTCGGGTAGAGAGTTTTGAATTTGAATCCTCCTGGTCACTGGGTTCCAACTGCTTATTAAGCGATTCGGAAGCGATTTCTTATATGATTGACCAGTGTAACGAATACGGTCTTGATACAATTGAGCTTGGCCATGCCTTCTCCGTTACCATGGAGGCTTTTGATAAAGGTTTGATTTCTGAAGAACTCAACTGGGGTGACGCCGATGCAATGATTGAATTAACAAGGAAAGTTGCTTTCCGTGAAGGTTTTGGCGGCATTCTTGCTGAAGGTCCTGCCCGTGCAACAGCCCTTTGGGGTGCACCTTGGCTATCCATGTCCGTAAAAGGTCAATCAATTCCTGCCTATGACCCGCGCGGTATACAAGGGATTGGACTTGGTTATGCAACAAGTAACCGTGGTGCCTGCCACCTACGTGGCTATACAATAGCAAGTGAAATTGCTGGTATTCCAGAACCAACTGATCGCCTTGTGGCCGAAGGAAAAGGTGAATTATTAACTGTATTCCAAGATATGCATGCATTCTCTGATTCTATGAATATTTGCAAGTTTTCATCCTTCTCGGAAAATGCTGAGCATTATGCAGAGCAATATAGTTCTATGACTGGCATTCCCATGACCGCTGAAGGCGTGATGAAGGCTGGGGAGAGAATATATAACCTTGAGCGTTATTATAATAACCTTGCTGGATTAAATAAACGGGAAGATGATTTCCTTCCAAAACGCTTCACTGAAGAACCAGCAAGCGGAAACAGTGCCGGACTTGTAAGCCGAATGGATATAATGCTCGAAGAATACTATCAAGTACGTGGTTGGAGAGACGGTCTTGTACCGGACGAAAAGCTTCGTGAATTAGGCATTATCGACCCTAAAAACCAATTAGTGTAATAGAATAAAAGGCGCAAGCGCCCGTTTAGCAACATATGGACTGAAGCGCTACGAGTCCGAGTGAGTATTGGAAACAAGGGAGAGCGTTAGCGATTTTAGGTGTTGACTTTGACTTATCGAAGCGAGGTAAAAATCCTAAAATCGATTTTTACTCGAAGAGCGAAGTACACTAGTGGCTGGGCG
>JAIMAD010000068.1 GCA_023512145.1 Bacillus sp. (in: firmicutes)
TCGTACATCAGTTCATTAACCTCAGTTTACGAAGAGCTTCGCAAAAAAGAGAAGCTTGCTGTCATCGGTACAATGGCTGCAGCAATTGGCCATGAAATTCGTAACCCGCTTTCTTCACTAAGGGGATTTACACAGCTGCAGAAGGAACGGTTCCCGAATACAAATGATTATTATCCGATCATGATTCAGGAAATTGATCGAATCAATTCAATAGTTACTGATTTGATGTACATTGGAAAACCAAGGGCAATCCACTTTGAAAAAGCAAGTATGGAAGAGATTATTGCTTATACACTTTCGATCACGCAACAACAGGCAGACAGACAACGGGTTACCGTTGAAACAATCATAGCCGGACCATTACCACCTCTTGATTGTGACGGAAAACAGCTAAAACAAGTGTTTCTTAATTTGATTAAAAACGCAATAGAATCGATGCCTGATGGTGGAAGGATAGAAATACACTTGAAGGTAGTTGAAGAACACAAAATGTACATCTCAATCGAAGATGAGGGTTATGGAATTACCGATGAGAACATTCTTAATCTCGGGGAACCTTTCTATACTACGAAAGTGGAAGGAACTGGACTTGGTTTAATGGTTTCAAACCAAATTATTAGAGAACACAAAGGTTTGTTGAAGATTAGTAGCAATTCTGGTAAAGGGACAATTGTTAATGTTATCTTACCAATTACCCAAAAAAGCATTTAAAATAAATTGTTCTATAATTATACAAAAATCAGCAAATAAATGTATGACTTAGATAGAAAGAATGATATATAATGTAGAAGAGTACGGGATATTAATAGATTTTGTAAATATTAATAAATATCCTTAGGAAGAAGTTCAAAAATTGGCTAACATTATAAAAAAAATTCAAAAGCATGCTAGAAATAGGGAATTGTGTTAGAAACTCCTGGAGGATTATATGATACCACATGAAGAGCAACGAACCGTCAAATGGTTTCTTTTATTTTTCTATATTCTTTTAATAGGATATGACTTTTTTTATTATTACCTTTTACCTACATATATAACACATAAGGATAGTGGTTTACCAAGTAATTTTTGGTTCATCAACTATATTGTTTTAACGATATTAATTCCAGTTATGTATTATTTAAGTAAGGTGAATAAGCAGTATTGGATTAAATATGTATTTTTTATCAGTTATTTATTAACTGCCTTTATTGTTGATATTATTTCCTATTTCGGTAGAGGGGATTCTTACACGAGTGGCAATGTGGTAGAAGTGTTTTTGATTTTATCCTTACCTCTTTTCCTAAATTCAAGATACTTTTGGTTAGTAAGTCTAGGGGTTATTGCAAAATATGTCCTTACTGGCTTTATACTAAACACCTCATATCTTATTCTGCCAATTATATTATTCGCTATTTTATCCACTGTGTCATTCTTTTTATTAGTTCGCTTTCAAGGATATGTTCGAGCGATTAGCACGACATTTGATAAGCAATTACAGGGGATTGTAAAAGGAGTTATTGCGACGCTAGAGCTAAAAGACCAGTATACAAGGGGTCATAGTGAACGAGTCGCTAGTTATGCTTTGTTACTGGCAAAAGAAATAGGTGGGCTATCAAAAGAAGAACAAAAATCATTCTATTATGCCTGTTTGCTACATGATATTGGTAAAGTTCATATTCCCGATCACATATTAATGAAACCTGGGAAACTTACAAAAGAGGAATTCGAAATTATAAAATCCCATCCCGTTGTTGGTGCCGAGGCAGTCAAAAATGTGGAGGGAATAAGCGATTGTATTTGTGTAATCCGTTCACATCATGAACGCTGGGACGGTAAAGGTTATCCTGATCAATTTAGAGGAGAAGAAATCCCTTTGCTTGCCAGAGTTACTACCATTGCAGATGCTTTTGATGCAATGACCTCTTCCCGATCTTATCGTGATGCTATGTCCGTGGAAGAAGCATATCAGCGTATTATTGAAGGACAGGGTTCACAATTTGATCCAATGTTGGTGGAAGAATTCAAAAATATTTACCCATCATGGGTCAAATTTCATGATAATTATCCATGGACAAAAGAATGGCAATTACCGAAGGAGGTGGAACTATGAAAATTCGTAAGCTTAAGAAAGTTAAAACGACGTGCTGGTGGTGTCCTTTTTTAGGAATAAAATAAGAGAGTGGGATGCTAGCGAAAGCTATGCATCCTTCTTTTATATAAAATAATAAGTTAGAGGGTGTTGAAATGAGCCTTAAACTCGATTCGCTTCTTTCTTTGGTCCCAATTGAAATTCACAAAGAAAAAAAACATTATATCGTTGAAGATAAAATTTCTGGTGAGTTCTATGAGATGTCTGAAGTTTGTATTGATGCAATTAATTTGATTGGTCAAGGTTTGCATCTTGGAGAAATTGAGCAGAAACTTAAGGGAAACTATCCTAAAGAGGAAATCAATCTTCTAGAGTTTGCTGAACAACTGCTAGATATGGGATTGGTTGCTGAAATTGATGGTGCCAAGGTTGAAAAACAGCAACAGCAAAAGGATAGCTTAGGTCTTTTATGGATTTCTCCTAAAATTGGAAAATTCTTTTTCAATAAATTTACTTACCCGTTATATTTTGTGTTATTTGTAGTAAATCTTCTCCTTTTCATTATCCATCCTTCATTATTTCCACATCATGAGGACATTTTTGTGTTTGATATAATGGTCCTAAATGTCCTTTTATGGATGTCGTTTACGTTTCTTCTTGTGCTCATCCACGAATTTGGTCATGTGTTGGCAATGAGAGCACATAATCTCCCCACGAAAGTGGAAGTTGGCCATCGTATGTTTTTTGTTGTCCTTGAAACGGATATGTCATCGGTTTGGAAACTAGCACCTAAAGAGCGAAATGTGCTTTTTCTAGCAGGTCTTTGTTTTGATACGGTCATCCTTTTTACAGCTCTAATTCTTCAGTTGTTGGTTCCAAATGGGCCAGGGGTAGCCATAGGTTTAATGAACCTTGCGGTTTTCGATATTGTTTTGAGGATCATTTATCAATGCTGTTTGTATATGAAAAATGATTTATATTATATCTTTGAAAACGTATCCGGCTGCTACAATCTGATGGAAAATGCCCAACAGACAATTAGAAAGCGGTTTTCATTTTTAAAATCAAAAGGGCGAGAAGAAGTTGTCTTTCAGGGAGAGAAAAAAACGATTTTCATTTATTCCATCTTCTATTTTCTTGGGGTTGTTATTACCATAGCCTTATATTTCATTTATTTTATCCCAGAAGTTATCTTTGCAGGAAAACAGTTGCTCCCAGGATTTGGACAAGCTCCAACGAGTCTTCTTTTCTGGGATGCAGTCCTTTTCACACTTCAGGTTGGCATCTTTGTCCTGATCCTTTTGTATTCTTGGCGAAAAAAGTACCTGCTTAGAAAGCAATAAGGTGTTAATGTGACAAAAAAATGTCTAAATCAATATATCTAAGGGTTTTCCCCCCTCATGATAGGGGAGTTCCCTGATATTTATAACACTGCTGTTTTTCTTACAATTAGAGTAAGAAAAACAGCAGTGTTATTTATTTTTAAATCAAAATTTAATTTAACTACGCCTCTGTCAAAGGTCCACAGGACTCACCAGCTGGCGAGTTTTCATTTAAGGAGGAGCTAGAATGCAGGCGAATATTTCAACGGGTAAAAAACAGGGAAGTAAAGGTAATGTTGCATTTGCTTCCCATTTTGCTAAAGCGATGTTTTTAACAGTTGTCGGACTGGCGATTTTAACTTTTATTGGTACAAGAATGTTCACACATGTCGATTTGAATCTTTATGGATATATGGTTGGTACGATCGTTTTTATCGGTGGCTTCTTCTATCGCTTTATTTCTTGGGGCGAAAGACCGCCAACGAAGATTTTTATTAAAAAGGGCTTAAAGCTGTTATTCAGAAAATCAACACCTCAAACAGCAGCAGAGCAATTGGTTACGTACCGATTCATTTGGAACCGCGGCGTTTATCGCTGGGCTCAACATATTTTGATTGGTTGGGGCTGTGTGTTAGCCTGCCTTGTCACCTTTCCACTCGTGTTTAGCTGGATGTATTTTACGATGGAGGAAAATGGTTACTATACCATCGTCTTATTTGGAATGAATGTGATGAATGTAAAAGCTGAGGGAATCATCGCTTGGTTCTCCTATAACGCTCTAAATATCGCGGCGATTATGGTCATTACTGGCGTTTGTATGGTGCTTTACCGTCGCTTGAAAAATATGCAGGCACGTGCGGAACAAACATTCATGTACGATTTCCTGCCGCTTTGCCTCTTATTATTTATTTCGATTACAGGCCTGTTATTAACATTCCAAAACATGGTCTTACATGGCTGGATGCAGCCGCAAATGTCACTGATCCATCAATTTTCTGTTATCGTGACATTAATTTATCTGCCGTTTGGAAAGCTTGCCCATATTCCATTCCGCCCGATGAGTGTCCTTGCTAAAAATTACCGTGAACATTATGGTGAACAGCAGATGAAAGAATGCAAGGTATGTAGTGAAAAATTCGTTTCCTTAGAACAGTCAAGCGATGTCATTCAAGTTTTAGGTGTCAATGATATCGAGTTTAATATGGAGGATGGCTTTAATCTTGCTGAATTATGCCTGCCCTGTCGCAGAAAATATCGAATTTCGAGATTCTCAGGATTTGCAACACACCAAGTCAAGGTCAAGGAGGCAAACCAAAATGCAAAAGGATAACTTTCGGAACCCAAGAGATAAATTTTTTAAAGAAGTTGAAAATGTAGTACATCCAAATGAAAAACTCGTAAAAACCCACTGCAGCTATTGCGGGATGCAATGTGGAATGAATTTACGTGTAAATACAAAAACAAATAAAATTATTGGTGTAGAACCTCGTTATGACTGGCCGGTAACGCTTGGGAAAATGTGTCCCAAGGGTGTAACTGCTTATCAGCAAACAAACCATGATGATCGTCTCCTAAAACCATTGATTCGTGATGATGCTTCACTAAAAGGAACAAAAGATGGCTTCCGAGAAGCAACATGGGATGAAGCCTATAGCTTAATTGCTAACAAGTTTGCAGCGCTTCAAAGTAAATACGGAAAAGATACGTTATCCGTGTTCAGTGGTGTATCGATGACAAATGAAAAGTGCTATTTAACAGGGAAGTTTGCCAGAGTTGCGATGCAAACACGCTATATCGACTATAATGGTCGTTTCTGTATGTCGAGTGCAGCGGGTGGTTTCTTGCGCTCATTAGGAGTTGACCGTGGTTCAACATTACCTTGGACAGACCTTCATGAGACAGATTGCTTGTTTATCGCTGGAAGCAACACAGCTGAATGTCACCCAACCTCGATGTTCCGTGTTTGGGCAGTCCAGGAAAGAGGCGGATATTTAATTGTTGCCGATCCTCGGGAAACCCCGATTGCAAGACGGGCGGACGTTCATCTGGACTTAAAACCAGGAACAGATCTTGCACTTGCCAATGGAATTTTAAATTTATTAATCCAAAATGGCCATGCCGATAACGAGTTCGTAACCAATCATACAAATGGATTTGAAGAAACAAAAGAATTGGTGAAGTTATTTACACCAGAATATACAAGTGAAATTACTGGGGTTGCAGCTGAAAAGATTGTCCGTGCTGCAGAAATTTATGGTAAAGCACCAAACGCCATAGTAATGTTTGCACGCGGTGTCGAACAACAACATAAAGGGGTCGATAATGTTTCGGCCTACACAAATATGGCCCTTGTCACAGGGAAAATTGGCCGGCCAAAATCTGGTGTTGCAACCTTCACAGGTCAAGGTAATGGTCAAGGCGGGCGCGAGCATGGGCAGAAGGCAGATGCTCTTCCCGGTTATCGTAAAATTGCGAATCCTGAACACGTAAAGGCAGTTGCAAAGGTGTGGGGCATTGAACCGGAAGAAATGCCGAAAGAGGGAGTATCCGCTTACGAAATGTTTGAATTGATGGAGAAAAAGACGATTCGAGCTATGTACTTGCTTTGTTCCAATCCAGCAGTTTCTGCACCGAACTTGAACTTTGTACGTAAAGCAATGAAAAACCTGGATTTCATGGTTTGTGCAGACTTCTATCTTTCCGAATCAGCAGAATTTGCCGATGTTATCCTGCCAACTGTTACATGGTCTGAAGATGAAGGAACGGTAACAAATCTTGAAGGGCGTATTATTAAAATCAATAAAGCACAAGAACCGCTCGGCGAATCAAAGCCAGATTGGCAAATACAAGTTGAGCTTGCGGAATACATGGGCAGAGAGAAATATTTTGCTCACTTGAAAACGGCAAGAGATGTAGCCGATGAGTTCCGCTTAGCAACAAAAGGTGGAAATGCCGATTATTTTGGAGCCACTTGGGATAAAATCGACAAACAAGACGGCGTTTTCTGGCCATGCAAAGATGAATTTGATAAAGGAACACCACATATGTTTTTAGATAAAAAATTCTATCATCCAGATGGTAGAGCAAAAATTTGTGCCCTACCATACCGTCCGGCCGCTGAAGAGCCAGACGGAGAATATCCACTGCACTTAACAACAGGACGTGTCGTTTACCATTATTTATCAGGTAACCAAACGAGAAGAATACAATTCCTCCGTGATATGTGCCCAGAACCTTTCGTGGAGGTACATCCAAAAACAGCAGCAAAATACAAGATCGAGCATGAAGAATATGTGTGCTTATATACTCGCAGAGGCCAAGCTGAGTATAAAGTGAAAGTCACGGAAGCCATCAGGGAAGATACGGTATTTGTTCCCTACCACTGGGGTCACGATAAATCTATTAATCTCTTAACAATTGCCGCCCTTGATCCGATATCACGGATGCCAGAATATAAAGTGTGCGCAGCTCAAATTATTAAACTTGAAAAAAGGGGGGGAAGTGAATGAAGAAGCTATATTTAGAGCTTGAAAACTGTATTGGCTGCCGTGCTTGTCTTGCGGCATGTACGCAGTGCGGGGGGCATGAGGAGCGTAACCGTAACTATGTATACGACGTTAACCCGCTTGTAAACCGTCAAACGATGCCACTTATGTGCCTACATTGCGTGGATCCAGCCTGTGCACGAAGCTGTCCGGCCCAGGCGATACAAATTCATGAGTCAGGTGCCGTCCTCTCCGCGCTTGTTGAAAAGTGTATTGGTTGTCAAAACTGTACCATTGCCTGTCCATATGGGATACCAAAGTTTGATACAGAACAAAATTTAATGTATAAGTGCGATCTATGTATCGACCGTTCCAAAGATGGAATTCCACCAATGTGTGCGAGTGTATGTCCATCAAATACGATTCAATGGCTTTCAGATGAAGAGATTGCCGCAAAAGAAAAGCAATTTAACCTTGATAACGGTAAATGGGTTACGAGTATGCCTTATTTAGAAGGCGAAACAAATGTAAGAGTGAATCTTCCTGGTATCCTACAGGGCGTCACTAAACTGTTCTAGGAGGGATTACCATGACCGATAAAAATAATAAAATCCCGTTTGATGAAGATAACTATACACATAACATAAATCGTAATAACGAAAGAAAACTAGACCGCCGTGGCTTTATGAAAACATTGGTTGGGGCAGCAGGAGTATTTGCCGTATCTTCCCTTCCTTGGGGCGTGCTGGCAGCAAAAGAACTAGCAGGGCTTGGTGACAAAAAATATCCAAAGCATAAAATCACCAAGGTGGCGTCTTTGGCAGTAGGTGATGCAGTTGATTTTTCTTTTCCAGGCGAACATGATAGTGCAATCTTAGTCAGGCTTTCGGAAACCAACTATGTTGCCTACCAAAATGCCTGTACCCATCTCCGTTGCCCTGTTTTTTGGAAAAAAGACGAAGGGGAAATGGTTTGTCCATGCCATCACGGAAAATTCGATGTTAACTCTGGAAAGCCAACAGCTGGACCACCGCGACGTCCACTTCCTGAAATCGATTTAAAAATTGAAAACGGTGCGGTGTTTGCCGTGGGGGTGAAACGGTATGAAGCGTAGTTATCGTAGTGTTGCACTTCTGCTTGTTGTACTAATGCTAAATATTATTTTTACCCAATATATGGTCCATCAATATTTTTATGAAAATTATACGAACACGATAATTGCAGCAATCATCAATGTTCTTTTATTCCCTGCAGCATTCTTGATTTATAAAAAGGGTGTGAACGTAAATGACCAGTGAGACATATATTGATTTTTGTTTTATGCGGGCGGAAACAGGTGGTTTTACTGCGGAAATTACCGAGTTATTGAAGACCACTTTTGCTAAAAAACGCTTGAATTGGTTTCTTGAAGAAAAAACCATCGAGGGTGTTGAGATGGTTGTTGCTGAAATTAAAGGAATGAGTAATTGGTCAACAGAAGAAGAAACGATTCAGTTCCTTGAGGAGCATGCAGAAGAGAAGTTCTGGGAATATCTCCAGGGTTATAAGCTATTTATTTATCCTGCAAAGAGGGGATGTACTAGCTGTGGAACTCATTAAACTAGACGATGTGAAGCGCTTTGTCGGTGTGCCACTGGAAGTTATCATTCACGATCAAGAAGGCAGGGACCAGGCACCTGCAGTAAAAAAAACAGTGAAAAAGGTACAGCTTTGTCCTGATGGCACACATATCCGTTTTTATTTTGACGATGTATACTTTCTCGCTGTGCCCAAGACCTGTCGTGTGATTCAGTCGGAGCAGCAATGGTCCGCTTTTGATTCTAAGAGTGACTTAACATATACTATCAAAAAGGTTCAGGTCTTTTAATTAAGAGCCTGCCTTTTTTTACCTAGGAAAAGATAGAAATTAAAAATTTTAGTAAAACCAGTCCACGGACTAATTATAAGGGCAGGTATTTCTTTTTTAGAGAGGGGGTAGTGCATGGTGAATTCACCATCAAAGCAGGAAATCAGCGCATATATCATTCAATCACAGGAAGAAGAAATTAAACGAATATCGATGGAGCTTCATGAGGGAGTCGGTCAAAACCTCTATAGTATATTAACCGGCTTACAGTTTGTTCAATCAGGTGCAACAGAGCCCCATGTGAAAAATTATCTTGGTGGAATGTCTCAATTGATTGAAAAGACTATTCAAGAAATTAGGCTGCTTTCTGTTGAATTGCATCCGCCTACCCTAACAACCCTTGGCCTACTTTCAGCTATAAAAAGTTATAGTAAGCTATATACCTCGACGTTCGGAATTCTTATTGATTTACAATCGAAAGGAACGGTAGTATTGCTACCGGAAAAAGATAGCATTGCAGTATTCCGTGTCTGCCAAGAAGCACTCAGCAATATCGCAAAGTATGCCGATACATCGAATGTGAAAATTACATTTATTTGGGACGTAGATAAATTAATGATTACCATCCATGATTTCGGTCAAGGCTTTCAACCAGAAGTCCTTGATAACAACCATCAGACATCAGGGCTGGCAGCCATGAAAGAAAGAATGCTTCTGACTGGCGGAGAGTGCCTTGTATCCTCTAAAATAGGAGAAGGAACCTCTATAGAAATATCTCTTCCTTTAACAAGTAGGGAATAAGGAGAGTTAAAATTGATAAAAATTCTTTTAGTTGATGATCATGCTGTTGTGAGAATGGGTCTAAAAATGCTGCTCCATACTAATCCCGAAATGGAAGTTGTTGGGGAAGCCTCTGAAGGTAATGAAGGCATCAAAAAGGCGTTAAAGTTGAACCCGGATGTTGTTGTAATGGATTTAAGTATGCCCCATGGAAAAGATGGACTGTCGGCGACAACAGAATTAAAGAAGTTAAAGCCAGAGATAAATATTTTGGTTCTTACCATGCATGATGATGAGGAATACCTCTTTCGTGCGATTCAAGGCGGGGCATCAGGCTGTATTTTAAAGAGTGCTCCACATGATGAATTAATGTCTGCGATTGAATCGGTGGCGAGGGGTGATGCCTACCTCCATCCATCCGCAACAAAACGATTAATGGAAGAGTATTTGGGGAGCGTAAAACCAGACGGCAATGATCTCTACCACCTTTTATCCGATCGGGAAAGAGAAGTTTTAACACTGATTGCGAAAGGGTATGCGAACAAGGATATAGCAGAGAAGCTTGTCATTAGTGTAAAAACCGTGGAAACGCATAAAGGAAACTTGATGGAAAAACTACATATGAAAACCCGGCCAGAGTTGGTGGAATATGCCGTTAAAAAGGGGTTATTAGGTTATGGTATATAAGGAAAATCACCGAAGATGACAGTGATAAAGGAACTGCAAGTTGTCATTGAGATGTGCGACAAGATAATGGCTATGGTTCATTGTGATTTTATTGCCCTTGCCATTCAAAATGAAATGGGTCCTGATGTCAGGTGGCATTATGCATCAGGCAACATAAATGATAAATATGAAAGAATAACCGTCCGTTTCGGAAAAGGTATCGCTGGAAAAGTCATTTCAAGTGGAAGTGAAATGATGATAACAGACTTTCCGAAGGGTATCATCGGGAAGGTGACTGATTATCCAATCATGCTTGCTGAAAAGCTTGTCTCCTCCTATGCGGTCCCTTTATTTTTTCAGGATATTCCAAGAGGAGTCTTACTGGTTGGGAATAGAGAACCATATACTTTCACGGTGAATGAACAACACCAGGTTAAAGAATCTGCACAAGGCTTGGAATGTTTATTAAAGGGATATATATGACTTTGATGCAGGGGGATGGAAATGGACAAGGAAATGTACCGGCCTGTAAATAAGCTGGCAGACCTTGAGTTGGCATTAAAAAAATCTATGAATCAATTAATGGATATAAAGGTCGCCTTTGCTGAAGAAATGACCAAAAGAAAGCGTATCGAACAAGAACTTCAAAAAATAAAGACAAATACGATTCATGTTCAGGAAGAGGAACGAAAGCGATTGTCGCGAAATTTGCATGATGGCATCGGCCAAAATCTTTATAGTCACTTGATTACGATAAATCGCCTGCTTTCGGAAATGGATCATCCACTCCTACAACTAATGGAGAAAGAAGCAACAGAATTAATTGAAGAGGTTCGTGAAATCTCTTGGGAACTGCGGCCATCAGTATTAGATGACCTTGGTTTGGTGCCAGCTATCCGTTCGTTGCTGGCCCGTTACTCCGAACACTATATGATTGATGTTTATTTTGAATGTGTGCTGAATCGCCGGCTTGAGATTAACATTGAACTAACAATATATAGGATTATTCAAGAGGCCCTAACAAATGTCCGTAAATATGCAGAAGTATTAGCTGCGACGGTCACGGTTCGGGAAATGACTGATACCATCAGGGTGATGATTGAAGATAATGGAAAGGGATTTGACTTAGAAAATCAGTCTCTTGGTGTTGGCCTATTCAGCATGGATGAGCGTGCTCGCACTGTTAATGGGGAACTTTTTATTCATGCAGCACCAGGGAAGGGAACAAAAATCATTTTAGAAATACCTATCTTTTAATCAAATAAAAAACAAGACGTAATCAATCGTCTTGTTTTTTTATTTTTAAAATATAATAATTTGGGCCTATTTTGAGAGAATAATAAATGTAAGAGTACTAAATTTTGGAATATCAGGAAAGACATTTGTTACTAACAATCGAAGGGTGAGATTTAATGCAACAGAAAAATAAATCACTTGAACATTGTAATGAAAAAAAGGATGTTTTAGTTCGATCTCTTGAATCGAATATTGACCATATTAAACAAATATTTAAAGGAGACGAAACGCTAATTTTGAGAAAGTTTCAAAATAAGTATTTACCTAAAGCTAAATGCTGTGTCATTTATTTTGATGGAATGGTCAATACAACAATTCTTAATGAAAACATTATTCAACCGATAATGGAAAATAATTTGCAAGATGAGATTTCATCTTGCAATTTGTTAGAAGAATTAGAGTATAAAATAATTATCTCGAATCAGATAACAAAGTCTAGCGATATGAATCAAATTGTTAGCTCAATAATAAGTGGTGATACTGTTTTTTTATTAGAGGGATACGATAACGCGCTTATTATCTTTTCAAAAGGAGGGGAAATAAGGCGGCCGATTACTGAACCAGATACAGAAAGGGTGGTAAGAGGACCAAGAGAAGGTTTTACCGAATCTATTATGGTCAACCTGAGTTTGATTCGCAGGAAGATTAATAATCAAGACTTAAAGCTGAAATTTAAAGAACTCGGAGAAAGAACACATACAAAAACATGCATTTGCTATATTGAAGGATTGGTATTGGATGAGATACTAATTGAATTAGAACAGCGATTAGATATGATTGAAATTGATGGGGTCCTTGACTCTGGGTATATCCAAGAGCTGATTCGAGATGCACCATTTTCGCCTTTTGAGACAGTAGGATTTAGCGAACGACCAGATGTCGTAGCCTCAAAACTCCTAGAAGGAAGAATAGCTCTTGTGGTAGATGGAAGTCCATTTGTTTTGACGGTCCCATTCGTTCTAATTGAAGGATTTCAGGCCAACGAAGATTATTATACCAATTATATTTTTTCGACTTTCAATCGGCTAATACGAACTATAGGAGTATTGGTTGCTACTAGTTTACCTGCAATGTATTTAGCTCTTGCCTGTTATCATCAAGAAATGTTACCGACCCCTCTGCTGCTTAGTATTTCATCATCACAGCAGGGAGTTCCTTTTCCTACAGTAATCACTTTGTTAGGGATGCTTTTAGTGTTTGATGTACTCCGCGAGACAGGGACTAGAATGCCCACCGCAATCGGTCAAGCGGTCAATATTGTGGGTTCGCTTGTATTAGGTCAGGCAGCAGTTGAGGCAAAGTTGGTCAGTGCACCTGTTGTCATTATTACTGCTTTATCGGGGATGATGTCCTTGCTAAGCCCTACAGTCCTTGGTGTTGTAATAATGGTGCGCTTCTTTCTATTGATTTTTTCATCCTTTATGGGCATTTATGGATATTTATTGGGCATGCTATTAGTTATCCTACATCTGTTAACTATCCGTTCTTTCGGTATACCTTATACGTTAGGGTTTACCTCCATGAAAGATCATAATGGCCAAGATATATGGATCCGTTCTCCATGGTGGAGTATGACATTACGCCCTAAAATTATGGGGGCAAGAAATCTAGTTAGACAAACACGTAAAAAAAGTAGAGAGACACTATGATAATAAGTAAAAAAAACTTTTGGCTTTCGGTTTTTATAATTCTTAGCTCTATCCTAAATACTGGCTGTTGGAATTATCGAGAAATTAACAAGCTTGCAGTCGTTGCAGGAGTGGCCATCGATAAAGG
>JAIMAD010000069.1 GCA_023512145.1 Bacillus sp. (in: firmicutes)
CAGTTATTTGATATTGTTTCAAAATTAATTGAAAAACGTTTTAATTCCTTAGAAACTGATAACGTAATAGATTTATTAATAGAAATGGATAAACAAAAATTTGAGAAGGTTTTTTTAATTCCAAAACTAAACGAGATAAAAGGAAGCGTACAAGGTGTTACAAGAGAAGAAATGTATTTGAATTATTTGTCTACTTCTTTTAATTTTTACGGTGTAAATGATGAATTACTGGATCAAGAGGAGAATGAAAGAATAGAAGATTGTATATTCTTTATATTTAGTAACGAAAAACGTAAATATTACACGGAACTCATTGGTTATATTAGTAGGAAATACGAAAAAAACTTTCCTTCAATTAAGCCCCCGAATGAATATAAAGACTATGCTAGAATTGACATCATTGAAAAATATGCAGAGGTTGATGATGATAGAATTAATATGGGCCAATTTTATGTGAGTTTTGACAAAATTCCTCTACATGAAGATCTACTGGAGGATTTTATAAAACAATCAAGAGCTTTTACAATTGATTTTGATTTTGCTATGAATCTTTTGGAGATTCTTGAGGAGAAACATAAAGAAAGTGATAACATACTAGGTGAGATCTTCGGAATAAATAGTTAACCTATATTTAGTGCAATTATTTATGAAGTATTCATAGAAGATAAGGGGCAGCGCTGGTGTTAAATTGGTGGCAGAACCAATCATATTGCCACCAATTAAACATAGTAAAAATGGAAGCCTATTATATCAATGGATTTTCGAACTATATCTATTACAATCCAAATTATTTCACTTCCTTGACAGAGATATGTTGATGTTTAGATTACTGGAAGGTTAGATAAATTAAGTTCAAAAACCAATAGCCGTTAGTCTTTTTTGACTAACAGCTAATTTAAAATGCTCATACTTTTGCTCATTGTATTGTTTTTTTCTGTTTTGAAATAATTTAATTAAAAGTTGAAAACCCTATTATATCAATGATTTTATAAATCTATTTTATTCTATTGTACACCTTGATGAATATCGATCATGCCTTGCAAGGCGCAGAACTGACGCTTGTAAAAGCACAGGAAAAAGTAGAAAAGGGTGACACGGAGAGTGCCGTATTACTGTCTATTGCGGTATTGGCCCCTGTCATTAAAATGCTCCAGTATGCCGATGACTCAAATGGCTCCATTGGAATCGTTATGAACAAGGCGATTCACACCATTGACGCAGCGGTGACTACCAGTATAGCCCGTTTAAATGACAAAGAACAAAAAGGGATTTTTGATTTGGTCCTGAAAGAAGCATTAAAAGAACATTATAGTGGCTGGAGCGATTGGCGCTTTGCCCTTCTAAGGATTTGCACATACTTTTCCCCACTTAAGGATTTGAGAAAAAAACTGGAAAAACAGCTTGAAATCCTTCTTGAAAAGAAGGGGTCTTCATGGAGTGTTGAGTGGGATATAAGGCAGGTAAAGCTACTACAGCATGAAATCATTGAAAGATGTGACGGTGTAGCCGCGTCAGAGAGATTTATTAATGAGAATATAAAACAAAGCGAGTTTCGTGAAATGGCAATTGCCAATATGCTTAAACAAGGGGAATATGAAAAAGTAATTCCGCTGTGCTTGGAGGGAGAAGAAGCGGACAAAAGCTACCAAGGTCTTGTATGGAAGTGGCGGGAGTATCGGTATCAAGCGTATGAATTGCTAGGAGATGTGGAACAGCAACGGCAATTAGCAATAGACTTCTTATTGGGGAATCACTTTAACTTTTACTCAAAGTTAAAAGGATTATATACAGTGAACAATTGGAACGAAGTGTTGAAGGAAATTTTGGAGTCGTTTGAAAAGAAGCGCTACCACTCCGACACATACCTTTCCATTTTAAAAGAGGAAAATTTATCAGATCAGCTTTTAACCTATTGCAGGAATTCTATGTCATCTATAACTGATCTCTATCCCTATTTAATTAACGACTATTTAGAAGAAGTAAACGGTCTTTTTAGCCAATTTATTAAACAGTCAGCAGTGGATGCCACCGATAGAAAAAAATACCGGAAGGTCTGTGCATTGATAAAAACGTATAAAAAGGCCTGTGGAACTATACAATCACATAAGCTAATCGGAGAGTTAAGAGAAGAGCACAATAGACGACCAGCATTTTTGGACGAGTTAGGGAAGATTAGATAAATATCTAACCTAGAAAAGAGGAAATAACCTTGCTACACCACCTTGAAATCTATGTATCTAACTTAAGCAAATCAACTGCGTTTTGGGCGTGGTTTTTAACTGAATTAGGATATAAGCAATACCAAAAATGGGAATTGGGCATCAGTTGGAAATATGGTGAAACCTACATCGTTTTTGTCCAAGCAGAAGAACGTTTTATGGATGTCCCTTACCACCGCTCAAGAGTTGGTTTAAATCATCTAGCTTTTCATGCTGAATCAAAAGAACAGGTTGATAAAATCACAGAGAAATTGAAGAAGCAAGGAATCAACATCCTTTATCCGAAGCAGCATCCTTATGCCGGTGGAGAAAACTACTATGCTGTTTTTTTTGAAGATCCTGACCGGATTAAGGTAGAACTTGTGGCACCGTCAACACCTGTAAACTAATTGCAGTGGCTTCCGGGGGAGTTAAATAATTCTACGGTAACCTGCTAGGGACTTTTGTGATTTAATCGTTGGCGTGATATAAATCACGAAAAATCACTTTGAAAATCTTTATAATTAGTAGAAACAAGGGAAAAATAATAGTGGATGGTGAAGAAATTGGAAATGAAATTTAAATCACTTTATGCTGAAATAGGCGGACAAGAAACGATTGATAAACTTGTAGATGCTTTTTATCCGCGGGTATATGATAATCCAGAATTAAGACCGTTATTTGAAGGGGACATGGAAGAAATTAAACGAAAGCAAAAAATGTTCCTTCCTCAATTTTTAGGAGGACCTGCTCTCTACAGTCAGGAATTTGGTCCACCAGCAATGAGAGGTCGGCATCAGCCCTTTGAAGTAACCCCAAAAAGAGCCACAGCCTGGCTGAGCTGCATGAAAGAAGCTTTTAAGGAGATTGGCCTTGATGAACAACCTGGAGGAAAGGCTTTTTATGACCGGTTAATACAAGTCGCTGTAATTATGGTGAATAGCCCTGATAGTGAATAAAAGAGTTTCAATCAATTAAGCAATAAAAAAACTCTTCTCTTTGTTGAGAAGAGTCTTTGCTTTTAATTGGTAGTACACAACCCTCCATTTACTTACAAAGAATTACCTTTTAGCAACATCCTTTTTCAATTGAGAAGCCTGTATGCTCCAGGAGCAATGTTGTATTTCTTTTTAAATACCTTGTGAAAATAAGAATAGGTACCAAAACCACAGTCCTCAGCAATCTGCTCGAGTGTCAAAGAGGTGTATTTCATCCGCTCGACTGCAGCGGACAAACGGATTTCTAGAGCATATTGAATCATCGTTTTTCCGACGCTGCTTTTGAATAGATGAACAGATCGGGAGACACTAAGACCTGCATGCTGTGCAACATCGATCACTTTAAATGCGGTTGTGGCATGTTCTTCAATGTAGCGCATCATCCGTGTCACCGTATAGGGGTGACTGGATAAGGGGACGTTTTCGGTGACAGCTCGTTCCAGATATAAACAGAGTGCTCGCAGTAAATAGCCCGTAAACTCATCGTTTTGACTTGACGAGGGTCGGCGCTTTTCAATGATGATATGGCGCCATAAGGCTAACAGCTTTTCGTCCAGATCGATACGAGTGACATCCGGCTTGCCAACTCGGCTCCACCATTCGTCAACCCAAGCACCCTCACAGGCCAAGTGATAGTCCCCGCTACTTTGTCCCTCTTTAACTAGCAGTTCATAATGATCCCCAGGTTTAATGAGGAGGAGGTCTCCTTTTGTGAGTTTCATTTTACTCCCCTTCACCGCCACTTCACAGTGACCTTCTACTTGTAGGCGGAAAAGATATGTTGGATACCCGGAATTATACTGAGAATGATATTGCTGTGTATGATAGGAATAGCCACAAAAAAATATGTTTGTCATCATAATTTCCCTCTGTTCTTACAAAATAGCAAAATAGTAGATGTTTTAATTATATCATCTATGTTTATTTGCAGAAACAAATACTAAGATATAATCAAATAAGTAATGTTTGATGGATAAGGCAGGAGGTATGAAGTTAATAATATTCCAGTAACAGTACAAATGAACAGGTAACGGTTGAAATGAAAAAATTTACTCAGGTTAAAAAGAGATAATTTATTAGGAATTGCAAAGTCCTTCCAAAAAAATTAAACCTTTGAGATATATTGTGCTTAAAAAAGGAGAAAAGAAAAATGATGAATAAAAACTATAATATAGTTATTGTTGGCTATGGCGGGATGGGAAGCTTTCACGCGAAATTAATCAAGGAAACTCAAAATATAAACGTCATTGGAACATTTGATATTCTGCCAGAAAGAAGAACTGCATCCTTGGCTGATGGATACAAAGCGTATGAAAGTTTATCGGCCGTATTATCTGATTATAATGTCGATCTTGTTCTGATTTCTACGCCAAACGATGTACATAAAGACATAGCTATCGCTGCTTTAAATGCGAAAAAACATGTGATTTGTGAAAAACCTGTCACGATTTATAGTAAAGATTTAGAAGAAATCATGCTGGTTGCAGAAAAAAATGATCGTAAGTTTGTTGTCCATCAAAATCGCAGATGGGATAAGGATTTTCTGACGATCAAGAAAATATACGATGAACGTATCATCGGGAATATTTTTCACATTGAATCGCGAGTCCAAGGGGCAAATGGGATTCCGGGAGATTGGCGTCATCTGAAAGCGCAAGGTGGAGGGATGCTCTTAGACTGGGGTGTCCATTTACTTGATCAATTGCTCTTTATGGTCGACAGTAAGATAGCAAGTGTCCACGCAAAGTTAAGTTATATTTTAGGGGATGAAGTAGATGATGGTTTTCAAGCAATCATCACCTTTGAAAACGGCTGCACAGCTGTAGTTGAAGTCGGTACAACAAATTTTATTCAATTGCCAAGGTGGTATGTATTGGGGACAACTGGAACTGCGATTATCGATGATTGGAGCATGGCTGGAAAAGTTGTAACTCAAAATCTGGGTGTAGATGTAGAGGCACCAAAACCAATTCAAGCTGGGCAAGGCTTAACGAAAACAATGGCACCACCGTCAGAAGCAGCAGTTACCACAGCTGAATTGCCAGTTATTGAACCAACAATGGCAAGTTTTTACGAAAATTTATTTGCAGTGATTGAAAAACAAGCAGAACCCGTCGTTAAAAATACGGAAGTATTACGTGTCTTACAATTGATTGAAACTATATTTAAAGCAGCGGAAACCAATGAAGTAATAAAAGATTTTGATCTATACAACTAAAAGAAAATAATCAAAATAAATGGCTCTTCTCCTAGTGTAAGCCGTCCTCTTTTGGTCTCAGAAGAGAACAACGTACAGCTCTTGAGAGGAGTCTTTGTTTGGGATTTGACTGTTATTTTCACTTAGTCAAGGTTAAAACAAGGCCTTTTATCACTTTTCTTTGGTTTTTTTGCGCCAACATATACCCTGATAATTAATTCCAATCATAACGATAACTTTAAGGTTCCGGGTTTGTTTAAGAGGTCCTCTGTTCTATTACAAGATCAGAACGTTCGCTGATTCTGTGAAAAAAAGAATCTAGTAAAAGATATTGTTCTTCTTGTCATGCTGTGGTAACATAAAATCAATCATACAGTGCAAACGTTTTCGTAAATTAAAATATACTTATTTAGACGTATGTTCCAAGTGTTAATAGGTTTACCCGCTGCAGATAGTAATTTGAAAGCGTTTACTCTATGTGATGATTTACAATGATTTATGCAATCGGATTCACGGGAAACTAGTATTATTACTTAATTTAGGAGGAAAAGAAATGAAGAGTAAAAAGTTTTACGGGGGAATTCTCTCGACGCTGTTAGCCACTAGTGTTGTATTAGGAGGTTGTGCATCTTCTGGCGATGATAAAGCTAAATCAGAGGATAAGGTAACTGTAGATGTATTTCAATATAAAGTAGAGTTTAAAACTCAATTTGAAGATCTTATCGCAAAGTATGAAAAGGAAAACCCCGATGTAAAAATAAATGTTAAAACAGTCGGTGGTGGTAACGACTATGGTGCATCAGTAAAGGCATCATTCTCTTCAGGAGATGAACCAGACATTTTTAATGTAGGCGGACCATCTCAAGTTGAAGAATATCGTGACTACCTTGCAGATATGTCAGATACAAAAGCAGCAAAGGCAGCTCTTGATGGGACACTTGCAAGCGTAATTGATGGGGATGAAATTCTTGGATTGCCATTTAACCAAGAAGGTTACGGGTATATTTATAATAAAAGTGTTTTTAAAGAGGCAGGGATTAACCCTGAAGAAATATTATCTTATGAGGATTTAGAAAAGGCTGTTAAAACATTAGACAGCAAGAAGAAAGAACTGGGACTTGATGCAGTATTTGCTCTAGCTGCTAAAGAAACGTGGGTTCTTGGCAACCACTTAGCCAACGTCTATATTGCACCTGATTTCAATCATGACGTTGTTGAAGCATTTAATGCAACATCAATTCCATTTAAAAAGGCTAATGAATTACAAGAAATGCTTGATTTGCAAGCGAAGTATTCTGCACAGCCTGTATTAAGTCTTGATTATTCGCAACAGGTAGAGCAATTGTTCGCGTTAGGGAAAGTTGCTATGATGCAACAGGGTAACTGGACATATAATTCCATTTACGATATTGATCCGGAACTTGCTGAAAATAATATCGGTATTTTACCGATTCCTGTTGAAGGATTTGAAGGTAAACTTCCTGTAGGTGTTCCACAATATTGGGTTGTTAATAAGAAAAGTGACGAAAAAGTTGTCCAAGCATCGAAAGACTTCTTAGACTGGATGTATACTTCTGATATTGGGAAAACTGCAGTAATGGAAGACTTTAAATTTATACCAGCATACGAAGGTTATGACACAGAGAAGATCGCTGACCCACTTTCACAAGAAATATACAAATATGCTTCTGAAGGCAATACAATCGGCTGGGTATTCTTAGGATCACCTATTGGCTGGCAAGAAGAAGTATTGGGTGTAACTATGCAGAAATATTTAGCCGGTGATACTTCTTGGGATGATGCTGTGAAATTTACGCAGGAGTCATGGGAAAAGTCACGAAAATAGACTAGAAGTGCCTGGTTAAAAGGAAGAATAAATATGAGAATAGAAGTTTAAAAGAAACGCAGTTCGTGCTGTCTCTAAAATCTATCAGAATTTTTCCTAGACCTTGAACACTAGTAATAAGAAAAAAATATAGCTAACGAAGCAGTTTTATAAGTTTCGTTAGCTATTTTAGAAGATTATTTATATGGTTTGTAGAAGAATCAATCAGACACAAGTATCATTTTCTTAAATAATTCCAGCAGATTTTTGTCAGTAAATGTATCGGGGGGTTTTGTGTGAGAAATCGAGATTTAACATTTTGGGTTTTCTTGACACCGGTTCTTTTAGGTTTAGGCCTCGTGGTCATCATCCCATTACTCTACGGAGTTTTTTATTCCTTCACAAACTGGAATGGTCTAAGTGCAACAGAATTTTTAGGTTTTTCCAACTATATTGATTTATTTAAGGAAGAAGAATTCAGAGCTTCAATATGGTTTACGATTAAATTTTCAATTGTAGCGATCATCTTACTTAATTTTCTGGGTTTGGGTCTGGCATTACTTGTTACGCAAAGACTTAAATCAAGTAACTTTTTAAGGACTATCTTTTTTATTCCCAATTTAATTGGTGGGCTTATTCTTGGTTTTATTTGGCAGTTCATTTTCGTAAGCGCTTTTAGTAGTATCGGTGATTTGCTAGGAATCGAAGCTTTGAAAGGCTGGTTATCTACAACAGAAACAGGCTTTTGGGGACTTGTGATTTTGACTTGTTGGCAATGGGCTGGGTACATTATGATTATTTATATTGCCTATTTGGAAAATATACCGAAAGATTTGCTAGAAGCAGCAGAAATTGATGGGGCAAGTAGCTTTCAACGTTTCAAAAATATTATCTTCCCACTTTTGGCACCTGCCTTTACTGTTAGTATGTTCTTGACGGTATCTCATTCCTTTAAAATATACGATCAAAACTTATCGCTAACGGGTGGTGGGCCGTTTAATTCCACGCAAATGGTAGCAATGGAAATATATAAAACGGCCTTTAATGAAAGCCAAATGGCTTATGCACAATCAAAAGGGGTAATCTTCCTGATTATGGTAGGCGCTGTAGCATTAACACAGGTTTATTATAATAAAAAACGGGAGGTCGACTTGTAATGAAAAAAAAGAAAATAAGGTTATATTTTCTCGAACTCTTCGGCCTTTTATTAGCTCTATTATGGCTATCCCCGTTTTACTTAATGATTGTTAATGCATTCAAAACGAAAAGAGAAATTTTCTCCGATGTACTGGGGCTACCACAAAAACTCACGACGGAAAACTTTGCAAATGCCTTTGTTGAGTTGGATTTCTTAAAATCTCTCATTAATTCAATTTTGATTTCTGGAATAAGCGTAGTTATTATTATCCTGTTTTCTTCGATGGCAGGTTATGCTTTGGCACGAAATAAAAGTAAACTGAGCGGATTTATCTTTTTCCTGTTTGTTGGAGCGATGCTTATTCCTTTTCAATCTGTGATGATTCCGCTTGTCTCGATTTTTGGCCAAGCTGAAATGCTTAATCAAGTTGGGTTGATTTTTATGTATTTAGGATTTGGAAGCAGTCTTTCACTCTTTTTATATCACGGTGCCATGACAGGGATATCCATTTCGTTAGATGAAGCCGCAATCATTGATGGTGCGAATAAATTCCAAGTTTTTTGGTTTATTATTTTCCCATTATTAAAGCCAATTTCTGTTACGGTTGGAATTCTAAATGTTATCTGGATATGGAATGACTTTTTATTACCATCTCTTGTTTTAGGTGAAGAAAGCGCGGCGACAATTCCTTTGAAAATGTTTTTATTCTTTGGGCAATATACGAAACAGTGGCATTTAGCTTTAGCCGGATTAACTATCGCCATTATTCCGGTCATTATCGCTTACTTCTTTGCGCAAAAACAAATTATTAAAGGAGTTTCCGAAGGTGCCGTAAAATAGTAGTCCAGATTTGAAAAGGTGAATAGAAACCGTTAAAGCTTGTTCTAGCATTAAAATCTACAATGAACTACTATATGGTTATGACGATTGCTTATTTTATGTCATTGAATAAAATAAGAGGGGAGGTAAGAGTGATGTCGGTCACGATTAAGGATGTTGCAAAGAAAGCGAATGTGGCCCCCTCTACTGTTTCACGGGTTTTATCTGATAGTCCAAATATTAGTGAAAAAACGAAACGGAAAGTTCGGAAAATCATGGAGGAAATGGGCTACCATCTTAATCTTAATGCCCGGATTCTTGTTCAGAAATCAACACAGACAATTGGGATTGTCATGAAGAATTCGACCAGTCAATCTCTACTTAATCCTGTATTTCCAGAAGTGTTAAGTGGAATTAGTGCGTTGTGCCATAAACAAGATTTTAGCATTTGTCTTACCACAGGTGAATCTGAGGATGAGATTTTTCAAGATACGATAAAAATGGTGCAAGGAAAAAAAGTTGATGGTGTTATTGTATCCTATTCAAAAAGAGATGATAAGGTGGTTCCCTTCCTAATACAGAGTGGAATTCCTTTTGTTGTGATTGGGAAACCTTTATTTGGAGCAAATAAAATAATGTATGTGGATAACGATAATGTTCAAGCTGCAAAAGAAGTCACGGATTATGTAAT
Source organism: Bacillus sp. (in: firmicutes) (assembly GCA_023512145.1). Taxonomy (GTDB): domain Bacteria; phylum Bacillota; class Bacilli; order Bacillales; family Cytobacillaceae; genus Neobacillus. Next base: position 9,867 of record JAIMAD010000069.1, read on the forward strand.
AAATCTAGGTCATCGGAGGATTGGGTTTATAGGTGGAGATCCTCGATTCGAAGTAACTGAAGCCCGATTAAACGGGTACAAGGAAGCACTTAGAGAAAATAATTTGGAAATTCAACAAGAGTATATTAAAAACTTTCATTATGATCGCGAGCAAGGAAAGCAAGCTATAGCCGAAATAATGAATTTGGCTGAACCTCCAACAGCATTAGTGGTTACAGATGATTTTAATGCATTAATTGTTGTATTAGCTTTAAGAGAACGGAATTATCAGATACCAGAAGATATTAGTATTGTGAGCTTTAACAATACGTTAATTTCCAGACTATCAAGCCCACCCTTAACGTCAGTTGATATACAAACTTTTCAATTGGGCTATGAATCAGCACGATGCCTAATAGAACTTATCAAAGAGCCAGAGATTCTTAAAAAAAGTATCATCATTCCAACAATTATAGTGGAAAGAGAATCGTGTGTAGCTTTTAAATAGTAAAAAATATCCATTTCTATTAAAGAGAACAAATTATTTTTAAACCAAGTAATGCAAACGTTTGCTTTAATTGGATTCTTAGTATAAGGAGATAATTAGTATGAATGTAGTAGTATGGAACGAAAATCGTCATGAAAAGACCAATCCAGTTGTCTCAGGAAATTATCCAAACGGGATTCATGGTACCATTGCCGATTTTTTAAAAGATGACCAAATTAACGTTAAAACCGCAACATTAGATGATGCGGATCATGGTTTAACAGATGAAGTATTAGCTGAAACAGATGTGTTGGTTTGGTGGGGTCATAAAGCGCATGACGAAGTTAAAGACGAAATCGTGGAAAAGGTGCAAAAGAGAGTACTAGAAGGCATGGGGTTAGTTGTCTTGCATTCAGGCCATTTCTCCAAAATTTTTAAAAAGTTAATGGGTACAACATGCGATCTTAAGTGGCGTGAAGTAGGTGAAAAAGAACGTCTTTGGGTTGTTGATCCAACGCATCCAATTGCAGAAGGTCTTGGACACTATATTGATTTAGAGCAAGAAGAAATGTATGGTGAACATTTTGATATTCCAACGCCAGACGAACTTATTTTTATTAGTTGGTTTGAAGGTGGAGAAGTATTCCGTAGTGGTTGCACATACAAACGTGGTAAAGGGAAAATTTTCTACTTCCGTCCAGGACATGAAACATATAAAACATATTATAACGGTGAAATACAACGCGTCATTAAAAATGGTGTAAAATGGGCAAAACCCACTGCTAGCGCTACACCTGTTTACGGAAATGCAAAACCATTGGAAAAAATCATAGAAAAAATCACTAGTTAATTTAAATAAACGTAATGATAAGGGAGAGAGGACTATGTCTTTAAAAGTAGCTGTAATTGGTTGTGGTAGTATTGCAAGACACCGCCATTTAATCGAATATGATGTTCACACTGGAGTAGAAATTATTGCTGTTTGTGATATTGTTGAAATGCGTGCCAATGAAATGGCAGTAAAATATAACGCAAAAGCATATACAAGTTATCAAGAGTTATTAGAAATTGAAAATGTTGATGCGGTAAGCATTTGTCTTCCAAATGCTCTTCATGCACCCGTTTCGATTGCGGCATTAAATTCAGGATGTCATGTATTGTGCGAAAAGCCGATGGCAACTTCAAGTGAAGAAGCAGATCAAATGATTGAAGCTGCTAAAAAGAATAAAAAGAAATTAATGATTGCCCATAATCAACGTTTTGTTCCATCGCATGTTAAAGCGAGACAGTTAATTGAAAATGGTGAAGTAGGCAAGATATATAGCTTTAGAACAGCATTTGGTCACGGTGGACCAGAATCCTGGAGTATTGATGGGAAAGATAGCTGGTTCTTTAAAAAAGATCAAGCATTTATAGGTGCTATGGGTGACTTGGGTGTCCATAAAGCTGACCTACTACGTTATTTATTAGGAGAAGAATTTGTTGAAGTGGCCAGTTTTGTTGAGACAAGTGCAAAAGAGAACACAGATGTTGACGATAATGCAGTGTTTATTTTAAAAACAGAAAGCGGTGCAATTGGAACCCTAGCCGCCAGCTGGTCTTACACAGCAAAAGAGGACAATTCAACGATTATTTATGGTGAAAATGCCATCTTACGTTTAGAAGATGATCCAAATTATTCATTAATCGTTCAATATAAAAATGGTGAAGTTGTTCGTTATGAATTAGGACAAATTCAGTCTAATAATGAGGGAGGACAAAAAAATTCACATGTAATTGAAAAATTTGTTCAAGCAATCGTAAATGATACCACACCACTGATTAGTGGTGAGGAAGGTAAAAAGTCATTAGAAGTTATTTTAGCGGCAATTGAATCAAATGATACCAAGAAAATTATAAAGGTAAGCGAGCTACTGTATAAGTAAAGTAAGAATTAGGTAATTTGGTGGGTGAAATGCTTTTATAAAACCAGAGAATTAAGAAAGAGCGTTAAGTTAACATAATAGAATAGAGGGGAATGACCATGAAACTAGGTGTATTTACCGTTTTGTTTTCAGAAAAATCATTTGAAGACATGCTAGATTACGTTCAAGCTTCCGGATTAAAGGCAGTCGAAATTGGAACTGGAGGGTATCCTGGAAATGCTCACTGTCCATTAGATGAATTACTTGAGAGTGTGGAAAAGCGAAAGGAATATATTGAAAAAGTCCATTCGCGCGGCTTATCTATCAGTGCATTCAGCTGCCATGGAAACCCGATATCGCCAGACAAGCAATTTGCTAAAGAATCTCATGATACGTTTATCAAAACAGTGAAGTTGGCAGGGCTGTTAAATGTACCTGTAGTGAATACTTTTTCTGGTACACCTGGAGATCAAGAGGGTGCAAAATATCCGAACTGGCCTGTAACGCCGTGGCCGAATGAGTATTCAGATCTTTTAAATTGGCAATGGGAAGAAAAACTAATTCCTTATTGGAAACAACAAGGACAATTTGCCAAGGAGAATGGTGTGAAGATCGGATTGGAGCTCCATGCTGGATTTCTTGTCCATACCCCATATACAATGCTTAAATTAAGAGCAGCAACGTGTGACGCCATTGGCGCAAACCTTGATCCAAGTCATTTATGGTGGCAAGGAATTGATCCTGCAGCAGCGATAAAAATTTTAGGGAAAGAAAACGCAATCCATCATTTTCATGCAAAAGATACGTTTATCAATCAAGAGAATGTAAATATGTATGGATTAACAGATATGCAGCCATATTCTAACGTACAAACACGTGCTTGGACTTTCCGTTCTGTCGGATACGGACATAGTATCCAAGAGTGGTCAAATATCGTTAGTGCACTAAGAACATATGGGTATGATC
>JAIMAD010000070.1 GCA_023512145.1 Bacillus sp. (in: firmicutes)
ACGCTGATGGCCCCCCTGGCATCCAGCAGGTTGAAGGTGTGTGAACATTTCAGGACATAATCGTAAGCCGGCAGCACAAGGCCCCTGCCGGCCACTCCCTGGGCCTCACGCTCGTACATGTCGAACATCTTGAATAGCATGTCCGTGTCTGCTTCCTCGAAATTGTAACGGGAGTGCTCCACTTCCCCCTGGTGGTGCACATCCCCGTAAGTAATATCGTTCACCCACAGGATGTCGAACACGCTGTCCTTCTCCTGAATGAACATGGCCAGCCTTTCCAGTCCGTAGGTTATTTCCGCCGAAACCGGCCGGCAGTCAATGCCGCCGCACTGCTGAAAGTATGTAAACTGGGTTATTTCCATCCCGTCCAGCCAGACTTCCCAGCCCAGCCCCCAGGCACCCAGGGTGGGAGACTCCCAGTTGTCCTCCACGAAGCGGATGTCGTGCATGTCCGGGTCTATGCCGATTGATTTCAGGCTGTCCAGGTAAACTTCCAGCACATCGTCCGGGGAGGGTTTTAAAATCACCTGGTACTGGTAATAGTGCTGCAGTCGGTTGGGGTTTTCACCATACCTGCCGTCAGTGGGACGGCGGGACGGCTCCACATAGGCCACCCTCCAGGGTTCCGGTCCCAGGGCCCTCAAAAAGGTGGCCGGGTTCATGGTGCCCGCCCCTTTTTCCACGTCATAGGGCTGCTGGATGATACAGTTCTGCCCGGCCCAAAACCTGTTCAGGGCCAGGATCAATTCCTGAAAGTTCAACTTCGGAATCCTCCCTCCGGCGCATTTTATTACAATAAAAACCCCCCGCCCCGGATCAGTCCAGGGACGGGAGGCATTTCCCGCGGTTCCACCCTGATTGACCGCCCGCCGGGCGGCCCATCTTCATTCGCCCTATTCACTGTATGCGGCTCGGGACCGCCTTTCGCACAGTCCGTTTTACCGGTTCCCAGCACTTCCGGCTCTCTTTAAAAACCCACTGCGCTACTTTTTCCCTCATTGCCGGTTCAGCTTTATTGCCTTTCGCTTATAATAATTTACCATTGATCCCGGGACCAAGTCAAGGCGTCAGCTTCCGGACCTGCGGACCCGGCCTGCCCTTTTTCTTCCCGGCCTCCGGGGCCACAGGTCCGTCCCGGCTTTGAGGCCCCTGATAAACTTCCTGACCGGCCCGGCCGCCTTTTCCGCGGAATCCCGCCCGGCCGGCCCGCTTTCACCGCCTCCTCTTTCTTCTTCGGGGGAAGGTCCGAATTTCAGACCTCCCCCGGAGTAGGGCCCGGCTTTGCCTCTCCGTTCCCAGGCCGATGGTCGGCCTTCTCAAACTCCAGGGTGTAATTTTTGCTCATGGCCGCCACAGTGCCCAGAGCCCCCAGAACCGCCAGCTCGCTGCTGGCAAGAATTCCCAGCAGCCCCAGGGCACCCAGGGATGCCGGAATCTCCAACACCGTCCTGTCCCCCTGCTTCACCTTGATCCTGGTCTCCCGGCCCTTATGCAGTACTCCCTTCAACTGGCCTATGAACTCATGGCCCCGTTCCTGCACTTTTTCCGAAAAGGCGTTTCCCTTTTCCTCCAGGTTGATCAGCGCCTGGACCACGTCCCCGCCGGCTGCTTCCAGGGCTTCCCTGGCCTCTCTGTATCCCACGTTCATCCTTGACCGGATCAGGTCAATCTTTTTCATAATCTCTTCCATGAAGGGTTCCTCCTTTAATTTGCAATTATTCCGGCGAGCAGGCTTTTCCATTATAATTTAACCCTTCAAGGACTGAAATTATTCATCTGTGGTCCACCAGGTCCATAAACCTGCCTGACTTGATTTCCTTTTCCAGGTGGTATTCGATAAAGTGCCCGATGGCTTTTTTTATTTCCCTTCCGGAGGACGGATCGATCTTAATCTGGTGCAGCCGCCGGGTATCCCACCTCATTAATGTTTTTATGCTTTCCAGGGTACCTCTGCTTATTTCCAGGCCCTGTCCCGCCTCCGGCCGGCATCCGGAACAGACTATTCCGCCCTGTTCCGGCAGAAAGCAAATCTTCTTCCCCGGGACCGGAGATTCGCATATAACACAGGCATCCAGTCCCGGGCGGTAGCCCAGCAGCGAAACCAGCTTGATTTGAAAGGCCCAGGCCGCTGTTGCGCGATCCCCGCTCTCCATCACCCTGAATGTCTCCAGCAGGAGGTCAAAAATGGCCGGGTTCGGATCCTCATCCGGCGTGAAAGCATCCACCAGTTCCGCCAGGTAATTTGCCGCCGCAAGCCCCTTCAGGCTCTGCCTTAAACCGGTAAAATATTCCAGAATTTCTCCCTGGACCACTGTATCCAGGTCCCTTCCGCGGCGGAGGAGCAGCCTTGAACAGCTGAAGGGCTGCACGGCCCCGCGTTTTCTGCTGGCGGGCTTCTCCGCCCCGTAAGCGATTACCTTCTTTTTGCCCGACTGCCTGGTGTACAGGGTTATAATCCGGTCGGCCTCCCTGGCTCTGACGGATTTTAAGACAATGGCGTCCACCAGGTATTCTTTCATGTTTATCTCCGGCCTTCCCCGGGTCGGTACCTGTTTCCTATATCCACTTCCTGAGCCTGAATACCATGAACATCCACAGCGAGACCCCCACCAGGCCAATGGTGATGGAAATGGTTGATATGACAGAGTCCTGGGCCGGCAGGGGGACATTCATGCCGAAAAATCCGGTTAAAAAGGTCAGGGGCATGAAAATGGTGGATATTACCGTCAGAATGCGCATTGTTTCGTTGGTCCTGGCGCTGATGATGGAATCGTAGGTGGCCAGGGCGCCGTCCACCAGGTCCCTGAAACTGTCAATACTGTCTATGATCCGCTCAATGTGGTCCACCAGGTCCAGGTAATAGGGTATGTTCTCCTCGCTGATCCTGAAGGCGTAATTTCCGTTCCCGGAGGCAAAAATTCTCTTCTGGGGCAGAATGGCCCTCCTCATGGCCAGGGTGGTCCTCTTAAGGCTCAGGAATTCCTCGGTGACCTCCCTGGTGGGCTGAACGTGGAGGTCGTCTTCAAGCTCCTCCACCCGTTCGTTGATGCGGTCCAGAACGGGGAAGTACATGTCGGTGATACCGTCCATAATTGTATATAGAAAGAAGTCCGGCCCCTTTTTCATTACCTCCGGCCGGCTGTTGGCCAGGCATTCCCTGGCTATTTTCCCCAGGGTGGGCAGGGTCCGCCGGTGCAAGGTGACCACGTAGTTTTTGCCCAGGTAGACGTTAAGCTGTTCCAGTGAAATCTCCTCGTCGCTTTCTTCCTCGTAGCGCAGGGCGTGCAGCACGAAAAAGTAATAATCCTCGTAGTTGTCCACCTTGGCCCGGGGGCTGTAATGCAGGCAGTCCTCAACAGAAAGGGGGTGAAAGCCGAAAACCTGGGCCACCCGGTTGGCCTCCGCGTCGGTAAAGTTGAACAGGTCGACCCACATGAGGTTTTCGGTGTTGTCCATCAGGTCCTTCTGTCCCAAGTCCACGTCATGAATAATCCGGTCTGCGGCAGAGTCATAGAAGTAAGTTTTGATCATCAGTATCACTTCCCGGATTGAAAAATAAAAAACCTGCCGTTGAAAATCAGAAGGCCGCCAGGTACTTTAAACTTCCGCCTTCTTCACTCGTACAAGCTTTGGCACTATACAGCTAGGGGAACAAACCGGACGGTCCCAGCCACATTAAGTAAAACCTTAAGCCGGCAATACCTGTTAACCCGTTACCGTCTCTCGACGTTTCCCTAAAAAGATAACATTATCACAGTGCCAAATTTATTGAATTTTTTAGACCTATTTAATTTTATACTTATAAAATAATCCCGTCAACAAAAAGAGTATCCCTTTCAGGAAGAGATACTCCTAATTTTTACCATGAAATAATTTCCCAAGAGGATATTTTTCCTTACACATTGTAAGCAATCTCATTCATCAAATCATCATGCTCAAAATCAATCGCATCCTGCTTACAATACCATGTTAAAATTCCGCCCTGCGTTTTATCTATCCCGTAAACCTTCCAAGCCTTGTTAAACTTGATAAATCTGGTTCCTTCTTGCAGTCCATTAGTGTATTCATTATTTTGCAGATACACAAAAAGCTCAGATGTAGTGATAAAATTAATCAACTGTGTAGATGTAAGCTGATACCCCTGCCCTATAAAATAGCAAGGAAATTCTGTAAGTTGTCCAGCACCATACCCCTGATCTGCCCACTGGTGTTTTATGGTAAATGGGCAACTGCGGATGATACCTTTGTAAACATACTCATATTCAAGCCCGTATTTGCTTTTTGCCACTTCATTAATGACCACAAAATTTTTAGTTCCGTATTCTTCAATCTCTATGTACGTACCTGTTTTTATTTCCTCGTAAGTGTGAATGTATTTCTCATCATAATATCCACTTGATTTTTTGTTCGTGATCAATACTGGTTTTTGTGTAGCAACAAGTTCATATTGATTAGTTTCAGGATTGAATTTAAAATCAGTTTTAATGAGTAATTCTTTGCCATTTGTATTAATGAGGTATTTTAAATCTTCTTGTAATGGTTCAAAAAAATTCAATAATTTCAATGCTTTTAGCCTCCTCTAATGGATCAAATGTCATTATGACGCGCTACAATCGCCTGTAGCAGGTTTAAAAACATGGGTAAGGTATTTATATTACCCTGCCCATTTTAATTAAAAATAGGCCAAAATTTAAAGCCTGGGATATTTACCATCCCTGAAAGCCTTGAAAATAAAGGGTTTCAAGAGGGACAAAATTGATATTTTTTGTTTGTGTGTTACATTGATATATGATTTTAGATTTTAGGTCAGAATGATAGTAAGAAATATTGTTATATTACTATTTATCATTCTGACCAAATTACATTAAGAAGAAAATATATAATTGAAGGTTGCTCCATCCTGGAATACTTTATCGTCATCAGGAATAGCTCTAATTTTCTTCTCTAATGCATCAATTCTATTTTGTAAGTTTTCGTAGAATTGAGTTATTGTCATATCGTCTATCTTATAATTTTTCATTGTTTGAGGTGAATTTGCTATAGATTCAAGGACTGCAAGAGCAGCCTGAAGGATTTTACGTTTATTGGTGTTGCTGGTTGGATTATATTCAGCAAACTGATCTAATCCAACCTCCAGTAAATATACTTCTGCCTCATCGTTTAAAAGGTCTATACCGTTAAGCTCCATCTTGAAGCGGTTTAGATTGGTCATATAATAAGCACCTCCAAAAATTTTACAATATTCGACAAAGGATTATCGTTTTAAATGTTGAAAGACTCAAAAAAGGGGTTTGGGGGGTATGCGTAGTGAAAAAGTTTTATTTACTAATAACAATTTTACTTCTATTAATAGGTTGTAGTAGACAAAATGAAAATAATTACAGAATAGACTTATTACATTCACATGATATGATACTTATGTATTCAGATTTATGTATAACCACATGCCAACTCTATTCTAACAACTGGAAGATAGCAATTGAAAATCGAAAAGATTTTAATAAAGAATTACAAAACACAATGGAAAAAGCAAAAGAAAAAGGGATATATGATCTTATTAATAATAATAAATCTGATATAGATTCTAAAATGAAAAATCTTGTAGATCCACCTAAAAGTTATTTACGTGCTCATGAAAAATTAGTTGAGATGTATGGGATTTATTCACAATTACACTCATTAGCATTAAATCCTAGCGGTTCATTGGTTAGTTTTAATAATACTGTAAATGATTTACAAAATAAATTAATTAAAACCTCAGGAGAGTTTAAAGTGTTGTTGCCAAATAATTAAAATATTTTAGTCGTAAGAGTTTAAGAATGTTGTCAGATTCGATATATTTGAGGTTGGTAATGGGGATCACTCCTTTAAAAAGTATTGTCAAAATGCTACAATATTCGACAAAGGATAATTTTAAAATTTGTTGAATACCTCTTCAGAAAAAGGAGGTATTAAAAATGAGAAAAGTTATTATTACCGTAATCCTACTGTTTATGTTTTACTCAATTGCTTACGCAGATGAATCACCGACAATATATATTAATGGTAAGCAATTGGCTACTGAGAATCCCCCTGTTATTGAGGAAGGAAGGACACTGGTTCCTCTGCGTAGTATTTTTGAAGCGTTAAATCAACAAATAAACTGGAATGGATCAAATCAAGTAATTACATCAGGTCAGATATGGTTACAATTAAATAATCCTGTTGCAAAAATAGGTAATAAAGAAATTAAACTTGATGTACCCGCAAAATTAATTAATGATAAAACATATGTGCCATTAAGATTTGTTGCAGAAGCATTGGGTAAAGAGGTTAAGTTTGATCCTCAAAATAATAGTGTTGAAATAAATAATTACATATCAATAAACGATAAAATAAAATTAATTATAAGTGGTTTAACTCGCTCAAAACGCTTTTTGTCGGACAATGCATATAGCGAACGCTACAGCATAAACAATGAAGCTTTAAAAATTTGGGAAACACTTGATGAACAAAGTAAAAATGAATTCAATAAAAGCATGATAGAAAGAATAAAATCAAATGTAAGTAGTAAAATAGTTTATATATTTGAATTTGAATTAGTGAATGAAGATAATAAATTTCTAGTACAATATAAATTTGAAGATGCTGATTTAAAAATAAAGGTTAAGGAAAGAGAATTTATTAATAACTTAATGGCAACAAAAAAAGCTATTGATGAATCATCAAAAATTTCATTTCAAATTGCCGATATGATATCATCAATATGGGGCACTTCTATTGATGCCGGGCAAGATTTTAATTACTGGGTAAGAAAAATTTTGAGCGACTCATCAGTACAAAGCATGCAAAGATCAAGAAGGGACATTAACCAAAATCTTGCCGTATTAATAAAACTACTTGCAGATCATCCATCAAAGTATGACGCCTCATATAATGCTTTAATCGACTATTATTCTACTTACATAGAACTAAGTAATTTAATCGACAATCCGCGCGGATCTTATGTCACATTCAATAGTACAATAAACAATTTACATAGTAGGTTAGATGGTCTAAAAGCTAAATTAGATTTATTGATGCCTCTACTAGATGAATAGTATTAAGCATTGTAAAATTTCCCCGTGCGTGAAAAAATTAGTTAACTTCCATGCCCTCACTCAAAAGGGGGTATCCCAAGGCTTCAAGCACTCCAGCAATTCAACCAAAGAAAAAGCGGTTAGTTCTCATAGGCTAACCGCTTTTTGGTGTGGTTGTATGGATTTAAAGGTTCAGGCTGATATATACATCATCTAATTGATCCTGGGTAATGCCAATATACCGGAGTGTTTCTTTTGGGCTTGAATGATTCAGGAGCTTTTGAATAATGGCAATGTCATATCCGGCCTTGTAAGCATGATACCCGAATGTTTTTCTGAGTGTATGTGTTCCTATTTTTTCTTCAATTCCAACTTCTCTAGCAGCCTCATTAATAATATACCAAGCATGTTGCCGGGTTATAGGCTTGTTCTCGCCCTTCCTGGAAGGGAAAAGATAATCGTCCATATTAACCCCCTTCCAATCCTTTAAATACTCCTCAATGGCCTTCCTAGCAGTAGCACCAATAGGAAAATCTTTTGCTTTACCTGTTTTTTGCTCCCTGGTTGTAATCCTGTCCTTAATTTTGCCGCCACCGTTAACCACATCAGATATTTTGAGCTTTAGAAGGTCACCGATCCTTAATGCCGAATTAATGCCGATAGAAAACAAGGTATAATCACGAATGTTATTACCTTTTAATATTTTTTTCATAGCCTTTATCTTTTCCATGTCCCTAATAGGTTGCACAAATTCCATTACCAAAAACCTCCTTTGTGTATCAGACATATTATAGTTATATTATATATTATGTCAGATTTAAAGTAAAGGTTTTTGGTAAATTATCTGAAAGCCTTGTTATTACTGGATTTATTATCTTACACAATCTGTTTGTGTAAGATTCGGCAATTCTAAATTATTACATACCAAATATTTATTCCATTTGCAAATTAACATTTAATACCATCTTTGCCATTTCTACCGTCCTTTATAGACCTCTATAATTATCCCGACAACAGGATTTATACCACTTGGTTATTATCTCTTGCCACAGGCCCTTATATCGTTTTAGGAAGGATTAGGACAGAGGGAAAGAGCAAAAAATTGCTGCTACCCATACTACTGACAACTTCTCTCTTTGCGCGTGGTTGCCGGTATAACATGCACAAAAAAATTGAACAACTATTCATTTTTAATTCCTACTAAATAACTCGGAATTAAATCAATCCACATTTTGAGAATCATTCTCATTATTATATTGAGAATCATTCTCACTTACTTTAACCTTATCAGTTATATCTCTTTTCGCTTTATCATTCCCAATCCTTTCCATCTCCTGCACCACGTCATAAATAAGCGGACTATTTTCCAATAATGTTTGTAGACTAATAGCCCCCATATCATTAAGCACCTTGAGCATGTCAATAATATCCTTATCGTTCTGCGGCCTGGCATACTGGAATACAACATCTATCTCAGCATCAGGATCAATTTTAATCCCTTTAAGTGACAGCAATTTACTAATTCTTTCAAACCTCTGTTCAAACCCCTCCCTCACATACCGTTCATTTATTCCTGCTTTAATGTCTGCCAGGGAGAAAAGTAATTTTATAGATACCTCTGATAAATTGCTTATTTCCTGGGAGTTTAAAGAAACTGCCGGTGTCATGGATATATCAAGCAAGCACTGCTTAAGCGTATTGAACAATATTTTAAAACTCTCATCAGAAAGCTCCAATTTGGCATAATTAAAAGTGCTGTCATTATCCAGTTGAAGCACAGGCCCTATTATATTGGGACTAATAGCACCTTCGCCATTTTTTCCAATTGCTAATTTCATTCCCGATATTACCCCAATAGGAGCAAGGAATTTGAAAACTGCATCATGGTATTTACTTATAAGCTCTTCCATCTGGTCTATAATATTTACCCAATCCTCTAAATCACTATATCCCTGTGTGCTGTCCTCTTCATTCAAATTTTGATAGCATACCGGCAAACCGCTAATATTCTCATAGGTATTTACTAGCCTTAATTTACCGCCTTCATTAGTCCATTCTTCAACATATTCAGGATAGTAAATATAATAATACGATATACCTTGATCTGTTGTCCAATATTCAATGAATCCAATCAATTCATTTTTATAATTATATATTGGATAACTGCAATCCACATCTATAATCTTACTAGCAATTTCATTTTTATCATCTAAGTATATATATTCAAATACTTGACCATACTTACACATTTTATCAAGTATATCCATATCTTTTCTGTGTATTTTTGCTTTCTTATACACTCTCTTAAATTCTTCTACTAACTTCTCATCTCCCGCCAATGTCACTTTATTCTTTAATAAATAAGCAACTTCAAAAGCTAGAATAGTTTTTGCGTACTGTAAAACAATAGTGGTAGGTCTAAATTCCCTGCCACCCCAATATTCAATGCTTTTATTTAATATTTTGTGATTACCCATCAAATAGGATTTTATATCTAATATCTTATTTATCCTTTTAGTATTATAATATTGGTTAACCTCATCAACAAACCATGTAACTTTATTTCCATAATTAGCTTGTATATACTCTTTTAAATCCAACTTACCGCCTCCCAACTAAAGGATGATTATTAGATTTAACTATCGGCTTTTTAGTATCAACAAACCACTTACCTTGAACTAGCTTGCTATTAATCTCCATATATGCAGGCCATTCTATATATCTTATAGAATCCCTAAATATTTCCTTGTATTTATTTTCCACAACATCATCAAAAACAAACTTCTCACGTTTCCATTTTTCAATAGCCCACTGATTACAAACTAACCAATCTTCAAAATCACATAGTTGCTCTAATGTGCTGTTTATGGTTACAACCTTTTGATTCTTCAATGTAAATGTTACTGGCACATATTCAATAACCTCATTTTCTATTTTGTTAACTTCTGTTTTTATGCTATCTATTAAATTATTTAACTTTGTTCTATTAATTTTACTTACATTTCGCATTTGAAATATATTATCCAACAGTGATTTTAATTCACGATTCATAATTACCCCCTATATATACCATTTACCTTGCTTTATACCCTGAATAGCTAAAGCACTGGCAATTACAAGGTCATCGGTAAAAGTTGATTTACTGCCCATTTTTTGTTTTTCACCTTCTACGAACTGCTTCATTTCTTCAAGTGTATGAGGACATATGACATTACAAAGCCCTTTTTCATAGTGTTCTTTAAAATCCTGGATCAATTTTTGTTTACTTACCCCTGTAGTCACCCATCCTAAAACGGATTTTTTCTTACCATCAACGAAAGTTTTCATCCTGTAAAGCTGTATATACTCATGGTCAACCTTTAGCCGCTCCAGCGTAGCTAAACCGTATGTATTCCGCTCCACTACGTAAAAACAGTAATTATATAAATGGCCTACATCCTTAGCAATTTCAGCGAATTTGTAAATGGGCAGCTTGTTGTTAAAGAATGTTGCCACCTGTTCCCCATCATCTGTATAAATAGAAATAGCATGATTATCCCCACCATTGCCGGAACCAGTGTCAACACCTCCATAGTACCTAACACCTGGCCTGGGCAGTGAATAAATATAAAATCCCTTGCCGATGTACGATTCTACTGACAAGGGAATTTCTAAGCCCCTCTCTATCAATTCACTTGTGGTATAATGCTGCTGTGTATGCTCTAAACTCTCAGCAATCTTAGAGATTGAGAATACACTCCTTGACGTAGCCCTAAATGATTCCTCTGGTGTTGCCGGAAATTCCTGTTGAAATTGCTCTATATCATAATCAAGGAGTTTATACCGCCGCCACATTAATTGAAGAAGGGAAGCACCTTTATCAAACAATATTTTTTCATCTTTTTCTAAATCACGTTCCCGTAACCTATCCCTGTATGTTGCCATGTACCATTTTTCTGCCAGTTTATATTCACTGTAAAACATTTCCTTGTCCTCAATCCAGGAGAAGAAGAATGCTCTATACTTTGATTCACCTTTCATTGCAGCCTTATACAATGAGTGCCAATAATTAAAGCCGTTTGAAGTAGTTTCTATAATAATTTTGCTCTGATCATTCTTTGATAAAGCATTCTCCAAACCTAATAGTGCTTTCTCTTGTTGATCATCAGGCCAAAAAGCAAATTCGCTGCAAAGGATCATTTCGCAAGTAAAGGAGCGGCCAAGGTCTTTGTAGCCTGCGGTTTTGACGGTTATTCTTGAACCATTTTTTAGTTTTAACTCTAATCGGTTATTCCTTACTTCTTCGGGTTTATACTCGTCAGGTATGGATTTATACATATCTTTTAATCGCTCAAAAATATTTTGAACGGATTCAATTGAATATGAAATAACCAGGTAACTTGTACCTGGCCTTGTGCAAGCATAATATAGCATTAGTCCGAGTGTTAGAGTAGTAAATCCTAGTTGACGGCTTTTGCAGATAGCATTAAACTTTTGCATGTTCTCGATAAAATATTTCTGCTGTTTGTTAACATTAAACGGTATCAAATCATTAGCAAAGTTCCTAATTTTAACAAAATTTTTTAACCATAAAATGGGATCATTCTGTATTATTTTTAACTTCTCAGCTTTTGTTAACTTTTTTGCCAATCAACCACCACCTATATTTCAAGCTCATCATCTTCATCTTGTTTTGATTGCTTATTTGCTTTTTCGAGATCTTTTAATGTTTCATTAACATATTTTTGTAGTTTTAAATATGTCTCAATTGCTTTAGGATCACCACTCCTTGCTTTACTGGCAACGGAATTATACATCTCCAATAAATCATTACCTGTTTTTGCTTGCAATAAAATACAAACCAATTGCTTATATTGTTCTGTTCTCTCCCATCTTTTAAACGGAACAAACGAACTTCTATTTATATATTTTAAAAATTCTTCTTCAGTTCTCTTTTTTGTAGACATGAAATATAAATCATGTTTCCATCTAAAATATTCAGCCTTAAAATATGGCACTTGCTTTAATGCTTGTTCAATAGTAATCATACATATGACCTCCAAATTGTTAAATTTAATGATTTTAAACGATATAGACGTATTTTTTCGGATTCATTTGCCACATACACCGAACAATCTTCTATTTGCTCTGATATGCTTTAAAATAGAAAATCGGGAAATATATCCCGATATGTTGTATAACCTTATTCTTATGGTTATCCAAATATTTCATTTGCATAATTTATAGCTATACCCAAACACTTCTTTTTACGTATTCCTACCGTTAATTCACCTAATGCTGATTCCGGTAATTCTTTACCTACATATTTTTGTCTGAATTTGCCATTTTCTTTCCAAACTCGATAATAATATGGGCCTACTTTAGACCCATCTTTCTTTTTTGAATATCTTGCTTGATAGGTATTGCTATCAATATATATCATATTAAACTTTTTTAGAATAGCATAGTATTTATTAATATTAGCATCTAAGAAGTTATCATAAGCTATATTATTATATCCGATTTTAAGTAACTCATTGCCAACATACTCATAGAAATCTGATTCATTTTTAAATTTACTTTTTTGTTTCCATACTTCATGATTAATTTCACTGATAGTATTCCAATATTTATCTCGTTTTTGTTCTTTTTCTTCAAATATCTTATTGATTTTATCTATACCACTGTAAAACTCATTCATTTGCTTTACAAATTCGCTCATTATTTTACTAATTTGTTCGTAATCACTATTATTGATTCTATTTCTAAGGACATTTACCGCTTCATTCAGTTGTATCATTTTTTCATGTGAACCACCGGCATCAGGATGAAACTGTTTTGCTTTTTCTTTGTACGCTTTTGAAATAACCTTACTTAAATCTATTCCAAGTATTTCTATTGCTTCCTCAAATGTCATGATATACTCACTCCTTGTATAACCAGCATATCCAGATTATACAATATTTTTTATGTATAATCAATATTCTGAGGTTATACAAATTACCGATATATAATTGTAAATTTAGCCTCATGCGGCAGATTACTAAACCGCTTCTTTAACTCTTTATTTGCCCTACTTATTTTTAAATCATACTTCTGAAGCATTTCCCCAATAATTTTCTTTATTTGAGTTTTCTTGTACTGTTTCTGCCCTGT
>JAIMAD010000071.1 GCA_023512145.1 Bacillus sp. (in: firmicutes)
ATCTATAGCTGTATGGAGAACGCAAATATCGGTACAAACACCAATAAGGTGAACCTCGGTAATTCCCCGTTCGCGTAAATTGATTTCAAGGTTTGTCCCCGCAAACGCAGAATATCTCGTTTTATCCATATACACCACATTTTCACGCTGTTTGTTTTCTTCATAAATACCTTTTAAGGCACCAAACAAGTCTCTACCGCGAGTAGCACGAAGATTGTGCGGAGGAAACAATTTCGTTTCCGGATGATGTTCATCGCCTGAATCATGAACGTCAATGGCAAAAACAACAAAATCATCATTGGCAATAAACTCCTTCGTCAACTCAGCGATCTTCCCCTCAATCGCTTGCCCTGGTTCCCCACATGTTAACGCCCCATCATTGGCAACAAAATCACAAGTATAATCAATAGTTACTAACGCCTTCATTCCCCCACCATCCCTTTATCGGTATAAGTCATGACCTAGTCCTTATACCATAATACAGATAGTTCTAGATGTGCAACATTTTCGTCCTAAAAACAAAAGGCGCAAGCACCCATTTAGCGACGTACACTAGGAGAACGGGCTGATTCACCGGATTCAAATAAATATTTCAACAATATCCTCACTAAATTATTTTTCCTGGACAAAAAAGCCCGCTCCCGCTGGAACGAACTTTTCTTAGCTATATCTTTTTCCTGATACCCAATCTGATGGAAGATCATTCGGACGAATGTCACCAAGTGGCACGAATACCTCTAAATGACGGTACAGGTTTTCAAATTCCGCCGGCAGCAAGCCACCGAATTCACCATCTATATTTACCATAACTTTTTCATTGGAGTGAACTTTAATTCGGTTTGCTTGTGTGTAAATTATATTCGGATCATTGATGTGCTCACCGCGAAGGGCTAATGTCGAAATGCGGACAAACTCGGCAAGATTAGTCTTTTTCAATATTAATAGTGAAAATAAGCCATCGTTAATCGAGGAGTCTGGGGCAATCTTTTCAAAGCCGCCAATCGAATTTGTCAGTCCAACAAGGAACAACATCACTTCTCCTTCAAACAGCTTTCCATCATATTCAATCCGGACATCAGTGGCCTTGATTGAAGGAATCATTTCTATTCCCTTTAAGTAGTAAGCAAGTTGCCCAAGCATCGTTTTTAATTTGCTCGGTACATCATAAGTAATCTCGGTGATTCTGCCGCCGCCAGCAATATTGATAAAGTATTTATCATTGAAGCGACCAATATCGACAGGAATCAATTCCCCTTTGGTAATAATATCCACAGCTGCCCCAATATCCCTAGGAATTTGAAGTGCCCTAGCAAAATCATTCGTTGTTCCCGACGGGATAATTCCTAACTTCGGACGATACTCCTGTTCCGCGAGGCCGTTGACCACTTCATTAATCGTTCCGTCTCCACCCGCTGCAATAACAATATCATACTCTCTCTCGACAGCAATTCGTGCGGCATTCGTTGCATCGCCCTCGCCTGTTGTAGCATGGCATGATGCTTCATATCCAGCAATCTCAAGCTTTTGAAGAATGTCAGAAAGATTCTTCTTTAGAATTTCGCGTCCAGAGGTGGGATTGTAAATCAGTCTTGCTTTTTTCATCATTTTATCATTCCTATTTTTGAAATCATTTGATAGTAAATATCCATTCAATACTATATTCTACCAATTATCATCATATCTTACAACTATATTGTACAGAGATAAATACTATTATCTCCTGCAACCGTTCATCTATATCATAACGCGGTTTTATTTTTTTGCAAAAATAGGCAGTGTATTATTGATTTGTGTTAAGACTGACATGATAGGCATTGGCAATGTTAATATGGTATTTCCCTTCGCCTGCTTGATATACAGCGTTTTTCTGAACTTGATTCTCCACATCATCAGCATTTTCTTGCACTGACATTTTCCAGTCGCCATCTTTCCCGCTTACCTCTTCCACGCCTACCGCCCCAACCTTCAGATTACTACTTTTTGCAACATCAACAACAATCGATGATACACTCTCGATATTCCAATCATTTTCAAGCGAGCGCGGTTTTAAGGTAAGGGAACTATTATTTCCAATCACCTCTAGCAACACATGATTCGGAATAAGAATTGTCGCTGCAACGGTTCCATTGGAATCAAACGGACTAATTTCGTTTGGCAGTGTCTTAACGTTTAAATAGAGCGTATCTCCCTTTTTGGTTGCCGCAACCATGTCATTTGCACTTTTGAGTAATTTCTTTTTATTCGTAGTCTGCACCCGGTACGTACCGAACATGCTAACCTCTTTTTCCTCTGTCGCCTCAATCGTCATGTCATAGCCAACCGTCCTGACAACCACCCGTTTGATACTATCGTCGATGGGGTTAGAAAAAGCAGGCAGTTCAAATGAGCGCTCTTCCCTGGCCATGACCTCCTCCACTTTACCCATAATACCTGTTGAACTTAAGACCGCAAACGCAATTCCAACAGTTCCGATCAATCCAACAAAGAAAATACTTAAAAAATCATATTTTAACAACGGCTTTTCCTGCCGTGACAATACTAAATAGAGTAAAATCTCAATCCCAAGGACAACCAATAAGAGCGGCCACCAAGAGGTCATCACCTGGATAAGGTTTAAGCCAAGAAACCGTGAGAAGAAGAGGAAAAGACCAAGAAAAACGAGCGAGGCCCCCATTGAAAACGTACCTACACGCCATGTTCTCATCCTTCTCCATCCTTTCCTTTTCTATCTATAAACCCAAGTCCTGCTCCAATCAAGGCTGTTTCTTCTATTGTCCTTTTCCACTTACTCATGATTTCTCTTCCTCCTTCTTTTGCTTGCTTCCGGATAAAAGCTTAATTCCTCCGCCGATTAGCAGCACACAAACAAGTCCGGTCTGGAAATAGCCTCCTTGCATCCAATAAATGATGTCGATATTAATCAGTCTTGTTAACATGGGGGAGAAAACCGGTAGCAGTAAGTTCATCACCAAATAGTAGGCGCCCATCAAGACAAGACCAATACCGACCCATTTTTGATGATCTATGAAATAAGAAATAATCGGGACATCTTCCACTTCTTCCACTCCATATTTTGATACCTTTTGCATGGCGTCAAAAAAGCTGTAAAACCAGATAATCGGGATTAAAAACAAGAAGATACCGAGCCTTAAAATATCTAAAATATAGAAGGAAAAGAGAAAGGCTGCCATTAACTGAATCCCACGGCGCTGCAAGCCTAAATACAAATGCCCTGCTCCTGGAAAGATGGATAAGAAGGTTGCAATTGACTTACTTTTCTTGCCGTCTTCCCTACGCATTTCAAAGTCTTCATAGATGGTTCTGTCAATTAACTCTTCACCCAATTGCTTTTTATTCACTTGCCCAACGGCGTCAAAAAATCCGTACACCCAAATAATTGGTAGACCCGCCATGAAGACGAGAAATTCACTACGTCCGGAAAGAGCCGTAACGAAGGTCACCATCACACCGAGGCCTAAAAATGTCGCTAGTAAGGTCACACCCCTGTTCATTAAGCCGAGTTGGAAGTGACCAAGGCCTGGGATAAATGACAAGACAATTGTATAAAAGCGTTCTGAATCTTGTATAGCCTGCGGTTGTGGGTCAGTAGAGTTGGCTGTCTTCAACGCCCTCTTCTGTTTGGAAATCTGTACCCCCATGTCAATAAAGCTGATTAGGTAAAGGAAAATCCCCACTAAAAAGAAAACACCTCCAACTTCACCGTTACCAGTGAGTAGAGCAACAATAGTACAAAAGGCTAAGCCAATGATGCTTATTAAATAGAGCACTCCACGTACCATGTTGCCGAAGTAGATATGACCAAGGCCTGGAAATAGTGATAATGTTAATGCCTTTGTCGAGCTTTTCATTTCTTCTTTACCTCCTTTTTCTCTAGTGAATCCATCCATGCAAATGTTTTATTGATTACACCATCTGTAACGGTAGTCTTTTTTTCTTGAATTTGCGGACTTTCTAATGAATTCGTATAGGTAGCAAACGATTGAAAGGCACCTGAAAACATTAATAGCATGGTTGCTGCTGCTGCAAGTAAATAATGGAACGCTACCTGCTGGTAAAGAGGTTTTTTATAATTTTTTATCGGTTGAATTTTCGGTTGTTTTTTGTCTGAGGCAAGTTTGATATCAAGTGGTTGGACGTTATGGATAACATCCTTTCCTGCCTTCATCCCATTGATTTGGAGCTCACCTTTTTGCTTCAAAACCGCTGCCATCACCACATCCGTGAATGTGCTCTCATTAGACAGAATCGGAAGCGATGATTCAGTTGCTGCCATCGCTTGTAAATAATGGTCCAGACATTCGTCGCATGTATACAAGTGATTTTCTAATTCCTCGCGGGTCTTTTCATTGATTTCATTTCTGGCGTATCCCAGCCATTCATCATAATTGTAATGCTTCATGAAAAATCGTCCTCCTTCCAATTCTTTTTCATCCAATGGCGAGCCCGGTACAGCTTCATTTCAATCGTTTTCACCTGTACATTTTGTTCTTCAGCCATTTGCTGATAGCTCTTTTCCTCAATGTAAAAGCCGTAGATTACTTTTCGATAATTCTCGGGAACTTCAGCTAGCTTTTTCCTGACAAGCTTGCTACGGTCTGTTTCGATGATTTCCTTTTCAACACTTTCCTTATCTGTGCCAAATGTTTGCTGCTCGAGAGCGTCAAAAACGTCCTCTTTACGTCTTGCCTGTTTTCGTTTCATATCTATCGCATGATTAACGGCAATTCGCGTCATCCAAGTTTTAAACCCTTGATGTTCATAATGGGGGAGAGCATTATATATTTTCATAAACACTTCCTGTGCGGCGTCTTCCGCTCCCTTTTGGTCACGAAGAACAGCAAAGACGGTCCGGAACACATCATTGCGGTACTTCTCAACCAAAAGGCGAAAGGCATGATCATTGCCTCCCAACACTTTTTCAATCAAAACAGTATCACTAATCGAACTCTCCCCCTTTCTCTCTAGACTTTCATATTAATAGACGAAGCGTTAGTTATTAAACCCTACACTTTTTTTAAAACTACTTTTTTTATCATACCATGCTGATTTCCTATGGATAAGGGGCGGAGCTACGCTAACTTAGTTTAGAAAACAAACATGGGATTTTAAAAAAATCTTAGTTTATCCCAGAAACATGTTTAGTTTTGTTTCAATCACACCACTTTGATTATGCTGGTCTAAAGTTCATTATCAATTCTTTTTTCGCGGTTGGGTTTGGAGTGGGACTCATGAATGTTTTTATTAGTTAGAGGAAATTTAACACCTAAAAGCCGTGCGGGTGTTCGCCGCACGGCTTTTAAGATAAACGAAACTAAAAATAAATCCGCTATTCTTTAATTTTCAATCCTAATAGCCTAGCAAACCCAATCGCTTGTTCTGTAGAAACGATACATCCTGCTAAGCTATCAAATGAGACGGTGAGCTGGTTAAATTCACAACTGCTGAGGTCAATTCCTTTAAGCTCTGTTCCGGTGAAGTTAACTTCATCGAGATCACAATTATTAAAGTCAACTTTTGTGAACTTGGATTCGTAGTAATCAGCATTGCGAAGCGAACAACTATCAAACCTCATTTGCTTCAAATCAGCATATCCAAACGAACCCATATTTAGGTTACAATTATCAAACAAGACATTACGAAGAGTAGCATCTGAAAGATTTAACCCTAATAGTTTACATTCCCGAAATTGAGTACGATGGATATTTCCATCACTAAAATTTACATTTGATAAATCACAGTGTTCAAAAATTACGTCCGTTAATTCAATAAATCGAAACGATCCTTTGATAAAAGTAACGTTTTTAAACAAAACCTGTTCGAAGCATATCTTTTCAACATCCTCTTTTGTAATCGAACAGTCACTAATGATCGCCATATTAATATACGAATCTTCTCTATTATTAAAGTCAAGAGGTGTTAAACTTTGTGGTATTTTCGGCTGTTGGACTTTAAGGGTCTGACTCAAATCAATCATCCTTTTCATCTGCGCTTGGTTTATTTCAGTCTTATAAAAACTATTTAAATATTTTACCACGCAGAAGGCTTACTCTTCTAGCCTTAAAATACAAACATTACATTCATACGGAATGACGTAGGGTCCTTGATCTGGCAAGGAAGCAAATAACTCCGCCAACGCCTGTTTTCGAACGGGCTCATCCAATCTTGTTAACCAGGTGATCGATTCGACTCGTTCAATCCATTCCTTTTTTGAAAAATTAATCGTGTAATTTAGCTTATAAAAGTCTCTCAACTCAAATCCATTCTGCTGCCATTCCTCAAACCATTGGGCCAGAAAGCCATTAATTCGTAATTTGGGCTCTGCCTTCAATTCAGCAGGTTTTAAGTCGCCTTCTACGTATTTAGCTAGCACCTCAAAGGTTTTCGCTCCAATCGTTGATCCTGATAGATAACCAGAATCCATGACAATCAACGTCCCTTTTGCTTTTAATATCCTTTTCATTTCTTGGATTGCCAAAGAATGGTCAAACAAATGCCAAGACCTCATGAAGGTTACAATATCATAGTGCAAATCTTTTAATCCGGTAGCTTCTGCACTGCCTTGCCGATACGGAATGGTAAAATTTTTGGTCTTGTTCATTTCCTTTGCCTGCCCGAGCAAGTCAATTGAGGGCTCAACACCAACAACATCCGCTTTTCTTCTTGCCATTTTCCTTGTTAACACACCTGTACCAGAGCCAATATCAGCAATATTTTTTCCTTCAAAAAAAATATTGCGCAAGTGCAGACTGTCCATTAAGTTTACCGGAATATCTTCTCTTGTGTGCGCATAGCTATTAACAACTTGGCCAAAATTAATTTGTCTCATTTTGGGGCTCCCTTTACATCCGAATGGTAAAAATTTGTGCATAAATATGGTAGAATGCAATTGTAAATTATTTTACAAAGGAATGATTCTTATGTTTTCGTTAATGGTCCTTGCTTCCTACTTAATTGGAAGCGTTCCCACTGCATTACTTGTGGGTAAGCTGATCTTTGGTGTTGATATCCGTGATCATGGGAGCAAAAATCCCGGTGCAACTAACACTCTTCGGGTCCTTGGAAAAAGATCCGCTATTTTCGTGCTCCTCATTGACCTTACAAAGGGCGCTGTGGCTACATACTTGCCAATCTACTTTAACCTTGAAGTGGAACCACTGTACTTTGGACTAATCGCTGTTGTTGGTCATTGCTTTCCCATTTTTGCAGGATTTAAAGGTGGAAAAGCAATTGCAACAACTGCAGGGGCACTGTTGATTGCCCATTATCCTTTATTTATCATTGCTTACGTTACCTTCTTTTTGGTGATTTTCTTAACGAAGTATGTATTTTTTGGTTCAATCTCTGTTGGGTTTAGTATGCTCATCTATGCTGTCTTTTCACCTGTTCTAGAATCAGAACTCATCTTTCTATTATTCCTGTTATTTTTATTTTATCTGCACCGCACCAACATCCGCAACTTTATCCTTGGTATTGAGCCGAAAATCAGTGACAGAACTTTGTATAAAGATAGAATCCCACCAAAGAATGGCGACTTTAACATGTAACAACGAAAGGAAGGGAATACCGTCCGTTTTTTTATAAAAGTTTTGCCATGATACTACCTTTGACACTTTGCCAAATGGTTTCATCCTTCATGTATGAAGAGACCAGTTGCTTATACATTTCCATTTGTTTTTCTTGGAAATCCTCGGCGTTTTTTTCAGGCAAGGCTTCACGTCTGGTTTCCAAGAGCACCTGTATTTCAGGTGCTCTTGGACCCCAGACCCCTACTTCATTACCTTCTTGATCGATAAAGATAAAGATTGGAATCGCTCTTGCCACGCCATTCGTTAAGTAATGATCCATTAACTCGAGATTTTGGTCACGGAGGACAAATCGGACCTCCATTCCGACGGATTCAGCTATTCTCAGTAGAATTGGGTTGTTAAGCAACGCATCCCCACACCAATCCTCGGAAAGAACAATAGCCCGTAGTTCCTGAGGTCTTAAAGTCGTAAGCTTACTTTTATCGGCGGCAGTTAATGAAAACTGTTCAAAGATTGCTTGCATTTCTCCTTTATTTTGGGTCATCGAACCTATGTATTTATCCGCGGTCATTCCCTTTTGAAACCACTCATTTAATTCCATCATTCACTATAATCCCCCTCTTTTTTCTTTTATACTAATCATTTCGTGCGCACCTTACAATTTAACTGCTTTATTATTGGGCTCTAATTTCCGTTAATAGGGTCGCGAGTTTGCTGACCGTTTTCCAGTTACGAACTGTTGCCGGAACACCTAACTTTGGTAACTGAGTCGCCAACTTAGAATTTCGGATGCTTTGACGGAAAAATAAATATACTTCTTTACCTTTAATTTTACATTCATCTCGTTCACTTTTAAAGGTATTTATATGATTAATACCCTCAGCAGAAGGTTCGCCTGCTAAGAATGCTATTTGTACACTCTCCCCTTCTTTTAACGAGTCTGACGGGAACGGACAATTTTTAATTATCTGTTCAAATTCCGCAGAGGTTCTTAAAATTACTGGGACAGGAAAGCCGAATGTCTTAGTTATTCCCGCTTCTATTCCTAAAGTAAGTTGCTCAGCGTCCTTTTCCGATTCGAACAAAATATTTCCACTTTGAATATACGTTTTCACTTTATTTAAACCCATTGTTTCTAATAGATTTTTTAACTCTGCCATTTTAATGGTATGATGCCCACCAACGTTTATGCCTCGTAGTAACCCGATATAAATAGTCATTTTTCTACCTCACTTTTTTTGAGGAATCACCTTCTCTAAATCTTACCATTTATTGATTAAGCTAAACCACAGGTCACCCTCAACTATTTACTGAAAATCTTTCATACTTTGACTAGTTTTTCACTATTTCAATCCTAATCAAACGTTTGATTAGCTAAGAAGCAATCCCTACTACCTAAAGGCTTTCCCTCTCAATTGGTGGGTGAAATTTGTCGAGGTTTGGAAGGAAAATAATAAACAAACGGATTGGACGTACGAACGAAAGTTCAATAAACATTCACAAATCTAGACGATACAACTACATAGTTAGTTTTATAATTATAATTAAGGAGAAAACATTCTCTAAGTGAAAGAAATAATGGATACTAGAGTGTTTTACTGGGAACTAAATTACTTTTAAAAACTAGAAAATTATTTGTATATAACTAAGCGAGGAGGTTTTAGAATGGTCGTGAAAACTGCTTGGGAGCTAAAGTCTAATGAAGAGATGGATAATATCCGCCAATTAGCAGAGAGTCAATTCCCTAAAATAATGGTAAATGCAGAATTGGATAGTCTCTCTGCTTTTTTTAAGGGATTGGGCGATGAAACTCGTTTAAAGATTATTTCGTTGCTCTGGATTGAGGATATGTGTATGTGTGAAATTGTTGCTGCATTAGGTGGGGCATCCTCAACGATAACCCATCATCTAAAGATTATGGAAAAAGGGGGGATCGTTGAATCTGGACGTGAAGGGAAGTTTACTATTTATCATTTAAGAAAAGAAAAATTAACGCATCTGATTCCCTATTTCATTGAAGACAATTAGGGAGATGCTCTTATGATTATTTTTGAATGGTTAAATGATCAGTTACTAAAAATGGAATGGCTCCAAAACCTTGTAACATTACTTGTAAAAGATGTATTTGGATTAAATGTAAGTAATAGAGTTGGCGGAAGTATTCACTTCTTTATCTATGACGTAATAAAAATATTTATTTTACTTTCTGTTCTAATTTTTATCATTTCATATATTCAAAGTTTCTTCCCGCCTGAGCGAACTAGAAAAATCCTCGGCAGATTTAATGGGATAACAGCAAATATACTTAGTGCTTTACTAGGCACTATTACACCATTTTGTTCATGCTCGTCCATTCCATTATTTATTGGTTTCACAAGTGCAGGACTGCCAATCGGTATTACGTTTTCCTTTTTAATATCTTCACCTCTTGTCGATTTAGCATCTGTGATTTTGTTGGCTAGTATTTTTAATTGGAAGATTGCTATTACTTATGTTGTTGTTGGTCTAATTCTTGCTGTTGTTGGTGGAACGATTATTGGTAAACTGAAACTTGAAAAGTATATTGAACCGTTTGTTTTTAGCAATCCAATGCAGGGCACTGAACAAGAAAAATTGACCATCAGTGATAGATTTGATTATTCAAAAAATCAAGTGCTCGACATCATTGAAAAAGTGTGGCTATACATCTTAATTGGTGTAGGTATAGGTGCTGCCATTCACAATTGGATTCCTGAGTCAATCATTACTGGCTTGCTTGGCCAAGATAAGTGGTATTCGGTTCTAGTAGCGATGATTGTGGGTATTCCCATGTATGCGGATATTTTCGGGACACTGCCGATTGCCGAAGCCTTGGTTGCAAAGGGGGTAGGTATTGGTACTGCCCTAGCCTTTATGATGAGTGTTACTGCCCTGTCACTCCCATCAATAATTATGTTGAAAAAAGTTGTAAAAACAAAGCTTCTTGTGGTATTTGTCGGGGTTGTGGCAATAGGAATACTAATCATTGGGTATTTATTTAACGTTTTTGGCTATTTACTGATGTAAATAATAGTAGACTAGCAACATAGAGTAAGGGATTTATGATTATGTTTTATTTAAGTTTTTAAAAAAATAATAGTTATGAGGAGTGATAGTTTATGATCATTAAGATATTAGGTTCCGGATGTAAAAGTTGTCTAAAATTAGCAGAAAATACTGTGGCTGCACTTAAAGAAATAGAGATGGAGGCCGACATTATAAAAGTGACAGATTTTAAAGACATTATGGTTTATGGGGTAATGTCAACTCCGGCATTGGTCATTGATGAAAAAGTTGTTTCATTTGGAAAAGTGTTAAAACCGAAAGAAATTGGTAAAATCCTTGAAAATATAAATTAAATAAAACTTCAATGAGATTAAATGTGGCTCCATGGGTAGTAATCAGAACTTTTGTCTGTTATTCCTTGGTTAGAAGATGATAGAATGACTTTGAACAAATAAAGAAAAACTATAATAGATAAAAGGAAGAGAATAAATGCAAATTTCAAATGAAGCTCGTGATGTGTTAATGACAATCCTGCAGGAAAATGAGGCAAAAGGTATTCGAGTTTATTTTGCTGGCTTTGGCTGAGGTGGTCCACAAGTAGGTCTGGCTCTGGATGAGCCAGAAGCAGGAGATAAAGTGACAACAATCAATGAAATCCAAGTAGCGATTGACGCTCAAATTGAAGACCATACACAAGGATTAAGGTTGGATTTCAATAAAGAGGGCAATGGGCTAGTATTACTCGGTAATGAAAGTGATTGCTGTTAATTACATTTCTAATAGGAAAAAATAAATCACTAGAAATGTAAAAATCATAATAAAAGGCGAGGAGAAATCGTTATCAACGGTTTTTCCTCGCCTTTTTAGCAAATGGACTAGATTCAATAATCGAAAAAAGCCTTAATTTATTCCTTGGTTAGGTTTTCCATCATACCCTCATCCATAGGACCGACTATTTTTTTGTAATAATCCCATTTGAATCAATGATATAACATGAAGGAATGCTATAGGTCTGGTACTGCATGCGATTGTTCCTTCTTCTTCGAGGGAATTACAGCTCGGGTCTTTGTTAAGGTTTGATTAAGAATCAAAAACCGATTGGTTTATGATTCTTGATTTCCGAATGCTAAGATAGATAAATACGCATAACATTTTAAAGTGAACATTATTACTAAGGAGGAAAAAGATGAATAATTGGAATACTCGTTTTCAAGCGGATAATTATGTTTATGGAAAGGATCCTAATGTTTTTTTAGCAGAAATCCAGAAAAAACTGCACTTGTCAGGTGATGCTTTGGCCATTGCAGAAGGTGAGGGGCGTAACGCAGTTTTTTTAGCAGAGCAAGGAATGAACGTGACAGCCTGGGATTATGCGGAAGCTGGGCTGAAAAAAACCAAAAAACTCGGACAAGAACGAGGTGTAGCCGTTTCTACAGAACTTGTTGACTTAAATGTGGTAACCTGGAGAAAGGATCTGTGGGATGAAATTATTTGTATATTTGGGCATTTTCCAGAAAAATTACGAAAAAAAATACTTCTTGGAGTAAAAGAAGCCATTAAACCAGGAGGATATTACATAACCGAAGTGTACTCACAAAATCAGATTCCCTATAATAGTGGTGGACCGCGCGTGCTAGATTTTTTATACAAACCTGATGAGTTTTTACAAACGTTTGCCGATTGGCGGATTGTTCACTTTTTCATGGGTGAGGCTATTCGTCATGAAGGGGAACTACATAATGGCTTGGCACATGTCATTCAGTTTGTCGGGCAAAAACCAATTACCAACCAAGAATAAACTCTTACGAGCTAAAAATATAGAATCGATTACATACTACTTTAACAAAGGTTTATTTGCTAGTACAACCCCATCTGAATTGTATAAAGGAAAGCACGGAAACCATTAAATCAATAGATTTCTGCGCTTTTTTTATAGTTATTTCAAAAATAAAGAAAATGATTGTTGGGTTTTGGTATGTGTATTACTAACAGTATCTGTTTACCTTATTAAGCATTATCCTTTTTTTCTAACCAATCCTCGGCCAACATTCCATAAATGATATGATCAACAAAATGATCATATAACCATTCACATTGTCTGATAAATCCTTCATTCACAAAGCCCAATCTTTCGGGAATTCCCCTACTTTTCTTATTCTCGACAGCAGCCCTTATCTCAACCCGATTTAATTCAAACTCTTTGAAGGCGTAATCCGTTAATGCCCTTACTGTTTTGGTCATAATCCCATTTCCTTGGTACTCTGCCGCAAGCCAATAACCAATATAGGCAGTTTTGTTCGACCAATCAAGCTCATTATAGCCAGCAACGCCGACAATCTCCCCCTGGTATAAAATAACCGTATTCATACTCTTAAGCTCGGCAAAACTTTTTAAGGACATGAAAATATATGCCTTTGTATCGTCGACCTTTGTTGTGGCATCAAGCCATGGGAGCCACTCTCGTAAATAGTCGCGAGAACGATCATTCAACTCAAATATTCGCTCAGCATCTTTTACCTCTAACAACTTCAAAGATAATTCATCATCAATCCTATGGATAAACATTTTTTACCTCCTCTACGAAATTTATCCTCTCTATGTT
>JAIMAD010000072.1 GCA_023512145.1 Bacillus sp. (in: firmicutes)
AGCCACCACTGACCAAATCTGCCAAACGATAAAGGCAAGCATTAAAGATGGAACGGAGATCCATAGATTTCGTCTTGCGTGTTTTTTTCCTTCTGTGTTCCAGAACTTTTCATCTTCCGGATTCCAATAATCAATTCGGGCCATCATTATTCCCCCATGTTGTTTTCAAGTAGTTAGTTTTGAGTGTTATTTATGATATTACTATAATTCAGATGGATACCTGACTTTTGTGATGTACGTCACAAAAAATGTGAAAGAACTGTGAACTCCATTAATTCGACAAAAATTTGTAATAATTTTTTAAAATAGAACAAATAAAAAAGAGAGCTTCCATCCACTGGAAGTTCTCTTTTTTTATTTCCATTTATCTTTGGAATTTTTCTTTTCTTCGGTGAACACAGCCACATAATTTTTTATTTCACCTGCGTCATCTTTGATTGCTGTTATCGTTAACCATTCTTGATAAATATCATTATTTTTCCGCTTGTTCCAAATGTAGCCATCCCATATTCCTGTCGATTTTAAACTATCCCACATTTTTCGATAAAATTCATTGTCATGCTCACCGGATTGAAGGACACTAGGGGTTTTCCCTGTGACCTCTTCTTGACTATATCCGGTAATTTTTGTGAAGGCTGGGTTTACACGCTGAATAATCCCATTCACATCGGTCACACAAATGCCATCGAGGGCATGGTTTACAATCTTCGAAGAAATTTCTAGCTTTTCTTGGTAGTAAAGCCAAACCACCAAAATCAGACTTGCAAGTGAAAATTCGGATAACGACATAAAGCCAATCGCATAATGACCAGTAATATTAAAGAGAATCGTTAATATTATCGGTGGGAAAAATCCACCAAGACCGCCCATGGCAGACACAATTCCATTGACAATCCCAGCTTGTTTTGAAAAATAAAATGGGACTAGTTTAAAAATCGCTCCATTGCCAATTCCAGCACAAAAAGCAACTAGTAAACAACCAAAGGAGTAAATGGGTAGTGATGGTGTAAACGACAAAAGAAAACCAGCAAAGGTAAGGCCAGTAAAAACCCCCATTAAAATTAGAAAAGGATTGATTTTATCCCCAATCCATCCTCCGATAGGTCTAAAGACAGTTGCCACAGCAATAAATCCTGCAGTTCTTAAGCCAGCATCAACCTTTCCTAAATCAAAATGGTTAACTAAAAATGAAGGGAGGTAAATGGTAAAAGCAACAAAGGAACCAAAAGTGATGAAATAAAATAAACTTAGAAACCAAAGCTTAGGATTTTTATAAACCGCTTTGATTTGTTCGGGTAAAGGGATATCAACCTTTCGTTCCTTCCGGTCACCTAAAAGGAAATTAATGATAGCAAAAATTAAGACAATAATCAGGAATAGTTTTATCGTATTTCTCCAGCCATAGGCGTTAGCAAGTATCGGGGCAAGAAATGAAGTAATCGCAGTCCCGATATTCCCGGCCCCGTATATCCCGTTAATAAAACCGTGTTTTGCTTTCCCATAATATTTTGGTAAGGAAGTGACACCCACGGAAAAAACAGCACCTCCGATACCAAGCATCAACCCACCCATGATTAATGTGAACAAGGAATTCGCATAGCTGATTAGTGTGATTGGAATGATTAGAGTAATAAAGCTGATTGTAAATAATATTCGAGCACCATAGCGGTTTGTCCAATAGCCTATTGGTACACGAAGAAGTGATCCTAGGATAACAGGTACGGCCGTCGCCCAGGCAATCTGAGTTGAAGTAAGTTGAATATCTACTTTGATAAAAGGCATTAGTGAAGAAATAAGCACCCAAACCATAAATCCAGCTACAAGGCTCCCTGTTTGAATAACTAATTGTTTTGTTCCTTGATTCATAATAATCCCCCTCTAATTCCCATTCCAACTTATTATTTCCTTAAATAAACCGTTATATTTCATGAAGGTACATTTTGCATTATAGGGAGATTCACTTCTAATATTATAGAACAAATTCCAATATTAAACAGTGATGTATGACACAATATTAGGAAAAAAAGGAGATCTTTTTATTTGTTCACAAAAATTAAAAAATTCTAAATCGCAATATTAAATGCAACACCACATCGTGATTGAGTGTCTAGGTATTTTCAGTTGTTTCAGTGGGGGTTTCATACCCCAAGATTCTCCTGGGTAATTCATTCATCCGTGTTTCTACCTCCTGGATGAGAGCTTCTGAATAGGAGTGGATGGGTTGTCCTTGCTTGATCACCCTTCGAATAAGACCATGTGCCGTTCGTATGTGCCTCGTTCAAAGGATTAGTAGGGGTGTGAAAAATAGACAGAAACCCCATCTTTTTTGCCGTACTCTGCAAGTGTGCTGAATTCAGAGCCATTGTCAGCTGTGATTGTCTTAAATACCTGTGCCACCCGGCCCTCATAGGGGCCTATTAGTTTCTTCAAGCCAAGCTCAACCGATTCTGCATCTTTTCCATCAAGACGTATAATCAGTTCTTTACGCGTTTTTTGTTCAATTAACGTCAATAATGCCTCGTCATTGGATTTCTTTCCAATAACGGTATCGATTTCCCAGTGTCCAAATTCTTCACGGGTCTCAATTGATGGGCAGCGCGTCTCGATACTCGGTCCCATAATGCGTTTATTTCATGAGGTCGCTTCTTTTTAGTCGAACGCTTTACTTTTAAGAAAAGATCAATATTGATGACGGATAACTCTCCGGTATCAATGAGATTGTAGATGGTTTTCGTGCATGGGATAAACGAATTTTTCCATTCAGGTGAACGTTTAGCCATCCCTACAACCGCATCCGGGGACCAGTTATCTTTTAGTATCTTTGTTTCTGCAAAACGCAAAAACGACCTGGCCTTCATGACAACAGAAGGAGCACCGCAATTAGTACGGTTCTCCCGATAGACACATGCACCCGCATCGGGGAAATAGGCGGTAAAAGCCTTTCGGTTCTTGTTAATCTGTTGAACAGATCCGCGTTTATGTTCTCTAGAAATCGTGCTTTTATGTCGATTCATTTTAACCCCTATTTCAGTGAAAGAGAGACCTAGTTTAACATATGCGCAGAGTTCGCCTCTTTCCATATCAGACAAGTGTTTAAAACGAGGAGTTATGGTAGAATCAGTTTTAGTCATCGCCTGAGACCTCCGTGTGTAAATTGTTTTCGTCGACATTAATCATACACGGTCTCATGATGGCTTTTCTATGTTTTTATGTGTTGCACTTCATTTTACAATTAGCCAAAATTAAAAAATTAAATTTATTATTATTTACATGGTTTATCTATTGGAGTATATTTTTTCTGTATTGATTAAATCCTATTTTCTAGTGTAGCTAATATTTTACTAAAAGGATAGTGTATATAGTGAAAATGAACGATGCACTAGAACTTTTTAATTGGTTCCTTTAGAAAAAAATTAGAATGAGGAGAATATTATGCGCAGAATAAGGTATTATCTTGATCCACCTAAAATACTCGTTCTTGGTTTTGCTCTGATTATATTAATAGGAACAGTATTGTTAACATTGCCAGTCTCGACAACGAATGGACAGGGTCTATCAATTTTAAACGCCCTCTTTACGGCTACGTCAGCAACATGTGTGACAGGACTAGTTGTAGTGGATACCGGCACCACTTTTACTATGTTCGGACAATTGATCATTTTATTTATGATTCAAGTTGGAGGACTTGGATTTATGACATTTGCGACTCTTTTTGCCTTTCTTTTAGGAAAAAGAATTTCTCTAAAAGAAAGAATATTACTTCAAGAATCATTAAATAACTTATCAATGGAAGGTGTTGTACGGTTAGCTAAGCGTATTTTAATTTTTACTTTTGTAATTGAACTTGTTGGCGCAATCCTTTTATCAATTCGATTTTACTTTGATATGCCTCTTGGTAAAGCGATATATTATGGTTTATTTCATGCAATATCTAATTTTAATAATGCCGGGTTTGATTTAATGGGCGAATTTCATAGTTTAACGAGTTATGTAGATGATCCTACCGTTACATTAACTGTTAGTTCGTTAATTATTTTAGGTGGAATTGGGTTTATTGTTATGAATGAACTTTTTGAATTCCGAATTTCAAAACGCTTATCCTTGCATACAAAGATAGTCTTAATGACTAGTTTTGTTCTAGTGGTTGTTGGAACAATCTGCATATTTATTTTGGAATATTCTAATAGTATGACATTAAAACCGTTGACGTTTTCAGGTAAAGTTCTTGGTTCGTTATTTCAATCCGTTACCGCAAGAACTGCAGGAGCTAACACGTTAAATATTGGTGATTTAACACAATCATCCTTATTATTAATAGTGTTTCTAATGTTTGTTGGTGCATCACCTGGTTCCACTGGTGGTGGTATCAAGACTACTACCTTTGCAACGCTTCTCGGAGCCGTTTGGTCTCAAATCCGTGGGAAGGAAGATGTAATTTTTTATCGTCAACGGATTGAATATGAAACAATCTATAAAGCATTGACAGTAACCTTCAGTGGAGTTTTTCTAGTTATGTTTATGACACTAGTTTTAACGATATCTGAACATGGTAAAGATTTCTTAATGATTTTATTTGAGGTGACCTCAGCTTTTGCCACCGTAGGGCTCTCAATGGGATTGACACCAGAATTAACACCCGTTGGCAAGGCAATGATCATTTTTACTATGTTTGCTGGTAGAGTAGGACCATTAACGATTGCATTTGCAATAACAATGCGGAGAAAACCTGATCCATTCCGATATCCTAAGGGGAAAATCATGATTGGATAGTTTCAAAATCATCTTGGAATGATAACTTTTTTATATAAATAATTATCATGATATGGTTAGTTAACAGTTAATTTGTGAAAAATGGAGATTGGAGTGGACTTGTGTGAACTTTCAAGAGAAAGAAACAATCGAAGAGCGCTTGGAGTTAATGAAGGCTCTTTCAAAACAGTTTTTATTAAGAGCACATCAGGTCGACATAGAAGGAAGCTTTCCATTTGCCAATATCAAAGACCTAAAAGATACAGGCTACACTTCCTTAACGGTGCCAACTAAATATGGGGGGGATGAAATCACACTTTATGAATTGATTCGTCTCCAAGAAATGATTGCTGAAGGTGATGGGGCAACCGCTCTTTCCATTGGCTGGCATATGGGAATCTTTTTGAATCAAAATGAAAAAAATACATGGACAGAGCCGATGTTTAGATATCTTTGTGAACAAGTGAAAAATGGCGCTTTAGTTAATAGTGCTGCGACAGAAGCAAAGACAGGCAGTCCTACTCGGGGCGGGCGGCCGGAAACGACTGCAGAAAAAAGCAGAAAAGGCTGGGTAATTAAAGGGAGAAAAATATTTACAACCATGTCACCTGTCCTGGATTACTTTATTGTAAGTGCAACAATAAAAGAAACGAATGAAACAGCAAACTTTCTTATTCCACGGGCTACTTTAGGCGTCGAAATTGAAGAAACCTGGGATAGTATTTCCTTAAGAGGAACGGGTAGTCATGATTTAATTCTTGATAATGTTATTGTCCCCTTTGACCACCTTTTGGAACAGCTTAGTCCTAATGGTAAAAGAGCAAATGGATGGCTCCTGCACATACCTGCTTGTTATTTAGGTATTGCCAAAGCAGCGAAAAAGTATGCCATTCAATTTGCCAATGAGTATTCTCCAAATAGTATCGCCGGGACGATAATCGATTTACCCAATGTTCAACAAAAAATTGGTATGATTGAGTTGAAGTTAATGCAGGCTGAGTACTTCTTATATGGGGTGGCAAACCAGTGGGATCAAACAGATGATCAAACAAGAGAAAATATGGGACCAGCATTGGGCGCAGCCAAATTAACGGTTACTAATAACGCAATCGAAATAGTGGATTTAGCAATGAGAATCGTAGGTGCAAAAAGTCTTTCATTGAAAAATCCATTACAGCGCTATTATCGAGATGTAAGAGCAGGGCTTCATAATCCGCCAATGGATGATATGACCATGCAACTACTGGCAAAGGACAGTATTTTGAACATTAACCGACGTAAGTATTGGTCGTCTTTAATTTTATAGGCTGAAATTCGATCATTCTGGATACCTTAACATAAAGGAGTGAGGAATAATGCCTAGAGGAAAAGAATTAGAACAGCTTCCAATAGCGAATAGTGCGCCAGGTGCATTGAAAGATACTAGTGGTGATAATAAACAGTCCCCTAGAGGTGTTGCTCTTAGAGAACAGCCAGAACCAAGTGATATCGATAAAGAAAATGAAGATATGGTGTAGGCAGGATGGAATCCTGCTTTTTATTTTTTTGAAACAAATGGTAAAAAAAGATGTCCTAGAGCTAGTAAATGATACACTCCAGATGATAAAATAACCAAGCAATGCACACGAGATTTCACATCTGAAATCTCGTGTGCATTTTTTGGTAAAACATAGTTCAAAGTGTCTTATATTTTCAATTTATAAGGAAGAATTAATTATGGGAATCTTTGTGAATTGGCGGTGTTTTATAGTGTGAATGGGGATAAGATTTATTATGTCAACTTCCCGGTTCTTTGAATTAAATATTGGTCAACAATTAGGGTGCTTGCGGGTAAAAAGTACCATGATAGGAGGAAACATCCTCAATAAGGGTTCTTAAGGACAAAACATGTCATGACAACTAGGAAAAAAAGTCACTTTTCAGTGACTTTTTGGGCAGTCTCTTAAATATTTATTCTTCCACTAGTTCACCAATTTCAACCAGTGTACGTTCTTCGAGTGGACCACGTAAATGAACCTTTGCAGTTTTTCCATCCTCATTTAATTGATCAATCCAAACAGATGCTCCGTTGTATTTGACTTCAATATCTGTCGAAGAAGACAAAATTTGTTTTACTCGGTTGCTATTCAAAGTTTTCACTCCTTAGAAAATTGTCATTATATTCTTTGAAATAATTTAATTTTTATACCTAATATTGTACCTAATATAGTATCGAAACCGCTTTCTTCTATTATAATGTAGAACTTAACAAGGATTATTGGATATTGAAAGGAGGGATAATCCCAAATATTTCTTCTACCCTCTTTAGAAGCTCAGGTATGTACTTCATCCTTAGCGTTTATCCTCTCCATAATAAGTAAATTTATTCGATTAATCACCCATGTTTTCCTAAAAGATAAGCCTAAATTCATATTGCTTTCCACTAATTTCATGTTTATGATAGTTAGAAATGGACTCTTCAAAGGACAAGAACACTTCTTAATGGTGACCTTGTCATTCAAGAGTCCTTTCTTGTCAGAAAAAATCAAAATAGTTGAAACTAAACAATACTTAATTTCGTCTTATATAAATGAGATGGAAATTAGTCATGTCCCATATGAAGCTGGCATAAAGATAAAAGGAATATAAATTAGCTAAGTATGATCAGCAACTATTGTAAGATGTCGTAGTTTGCCGAAACAACACGAATAATGGTGTAAAATATCTTGTGAAAATACATAAAAGTGGTAATTCATGAATATTTTTTCAAAAGAAAATGTGGTATAGTAATTGGTGTTCGTTTACCAATGTTTAATGGGTAAGTGAGAGGAGAATTTGAAATGAATAAAATAAGACTACCTATAAAATTTAATAATAATCAGATAACATTTTTTACTATAGCCGTCGTTTTATTTTGGCTTAAAACCTATGCTGCATATCGATTTGAATTTAACCTAGGAATTGATAATAGCCTCCAACACTTTTTATTATTTATTAACCCAATAAGTTCTGCGCTTTTCTTTTTTGGGTTTGCACTGCTTTTTAAGAAGCATACAAAGTTTATTATGATTATTATAAATTTCTTTTTATCCTTCTTATTATATGCGAATATTGCCTATTACCGCTTTTTTAATGATTTCATTACAGTGCCAGTGTTAATGCAAACTAAAACAAATGCAGGACAGCTCGGCGACAGTGCGCTTTCGCTAATGTCTCCGTTTGATATTTTTTATTTTACGGATTTATTGATTTTAATCGCCCTTGCGTTAACCGTATTTAAGAAAGGTATGGTAGCAAATAGAAAGGCTTTTAAAATTGTCCTATTATTTTCAATTACAACATTTCTATTTAATCTTGGTTTAGCTGAAAAAGATCGCCCACAATTGCTTACTCGTTCCTTCGATCGAAATTATTTGGTCAAATATCTGGGAGCATATAACTTTACAATTTATGACGCCATACAAAACATAAGATCATCAAGTCAAAGTGCTTTGGCTGATTCAAGTGATATTACCGATGTGGAGAACTATCGGAAAGCAAATTATGCTACTGCAAGCCCGGAGTACTTTGGAAAAGCTAAAGGAATGAACGTACTCTATGTTTCAATGGAATCATTCCAAAGTTTTCTGATTGATTTTAAAATGCCTGATGGGCAGGAAGTTACACCATTTTTGAATTCCTTAGCCCGCGAAAATAATACATTTTATTTTGAAAACTTTTTTCAACAAACTGGCCAGGGGAAAACATCTGATGCCGAATTTTTGATGGAGAACTCATTATATCCCATGTCACAGGGTGCAGTATTTGTTAACAAAGCTCAGAATACCTATCATGCGACTCCAGCCATCCTAAAAGGTCATGGCTATAATTCGGCCGTATTCCATGGCAATTATAAAACCTTCTGGAATCGTAATGTCATGTATAAAGCTTTAGGTTTTGATCAATTTTACGATGCAGACTACTACAGTATGTCTGATGAGAATACAAAGAATTATGGTATGAAAGATAAACCATTCTTTAAAGAGTCAATGCCAATACTTGAGAGTATGAAGCAGCCTTTCTATACAAAGTTTATTTCATTATCGAACCATTTCCCTTTTGAAATGGATGCTGAGGACACTAATTTTCCTGCAGGTGATTATGGCGATACTGTGGTAAACCAATATTTTCAAGCTGCCAATTACATGGATCAAGCATTTGAGCAATTCTTTATCGATTTAAAAACGTCTGGTTTATATGACAATACAGTAATTGTTATGTATGGTGACCACTATGGTATTTCTGAAAACCATAATGAAGCGATGGCAAAAGTACTTGGTGTTGACGAAATTACACCCCCTGTTAATGCAAAATTACAGCGTGTACCTTTATTTATTCACGTACCAGGTGTAACGGGTGGTGTTCAAAAACAATATGCTGGTGAAGTTGATGTTCGTCCAACTGTTCTTCATTTATTAGGTATTGATACCAAGGACTATATGGAATTTGGATCAGATTTATTATCTAAGCAGCACCGCAATTGGGCATTATTCAGAAATGGTGACTTTGTATCATCTGAGGTTATTCAAATTAAGGGGAAATGCTATTCCTCTGAAACAGATGAATTGTTAGATGAAACTACTGATTGTAAAAATATTGAAGAAAAAGTAAATGCTGAACTGCAAATGTCGGATGAAATCGTCTATAAAGACCTCTTACGTTTCTATAAACCGGCGGGATATACCCCTATTAATCCTAACGATTTTGAATATTTAGGACCTAAAGGATACAAAGAAACAAAAACACAGTAAATAATGATCGATGAGTGAAGTATACCCAATACTTCACTCTTTTCTTGTTGTGAAAAAGGGGCGGAACTAGGCTAACTGTGTTTAGAAAACTTAGCTTAGATAAAAAAAGTGAATTAAGAAACTTTCTTTTCCGCAATTTGGTTTAGAGTTGACTTCATAGCAATTTTTTAAAAAATAGCTAAGACTAGCTGATTGTCATATAATTAATTAAATATATTACTGCCAAAGAGTAAGGAGAGATCGCATGAGAGACGTTACTTTATTAAATATATTTGACCATCATATTGCCCAAAAATATTTGAACCGCTCTGGGCTAGCCCATGCGATTGCGGTTTCATATCATGCTTTTCAATTAGGAAAAGAACATCGCTTGGACGTTGATATAGCCGCGAAAGCAGGACTTCTCCATGATATGGGTCATTATACATGGTATAAAAATGGGAAATGGGATTATGACTTGTACAAGCAAAATGATATCCACCCAATAAAAGGGGCGGAGAGGGCCCACAAGCTCCTAATTCGGCTTGGTGAGAATCCGATTAAAGCGAAGTCCATTGCACTGGCTATTCTATTTCATACGGACTCCTTCTTGCCTTCAAACGATATCATCCGGACCCCATTACAACAAATTGTGAAATGGGCCGATGAAAAAGATGAGGAAGAAGGAGGTATGCATCATTACAGAACGATTGAGTATGAACGTGCAAAACAAAGTATCATCCGCTTAGACCAATGGATCGAAGGAGAGTCCGAATAAAAGAGAAAAAACGCAAGCGCCTATTAAACAAAGTCTACAGTCACAGGGTACTTATGATAGATAATTATAAACTTTAATTCTATTTTAATAATAGGAAAAAAGGCTGTCCTCACGGAAACTCATGAGCACAGCCTTTTTTTAAGTGATAAGGAAGTATATAATTTTTGGCCTGGAAAATTGTCCAGCGCAAGCGCCCTAGCTACTAGTGTCCTTCGCTCTCCGCCCTATGATATGTCAACATCGAATCGCCTCCGGCTCTTCGTGTTTCCAATTCACACTTGGAGAGTTCCAGGCCATACATATGCCGCTGACCAGGGCGATTGAGCTTTTCTATGTTATCTTCGGCTAAAGCCTTCTTCTCGCATAAACTCTTCAGCTTCTCCGTAGGTATCAAAGCTTGCATCAAGGTTTAAACCAAAGTAGATATTCCAGGTATCATTTTCATTAATTAGTAATAGAACATGATTCTCCTTATTAACCCAGCGTTCTTTAAGTGATTCTCCGCTAATTGCTTCCTCTGTTGCTGTCTCTTCGATTGGTGATAGTGCTTGAATCGATTCTTTTACCAACTGACGTAGTTGATCAGCGGAAAAATCATGGATATTGACCATCCCTTTTTCATCACTTTCATAGTTCCTTGACTGTCCTGCATAAACAAAGCCATTTCCATTTGGGTGCAAATGATAAACAACATTTTTCTTATCTGAAATACTTTGTGGAAACTGGAAATTGACTCGTCCAAGGGAGACGTTCTTCCTTTCTAATTCCGGAAATGATTCAATAATCGTTAATTTTTCATTAAAAGTAAGCATATATTCCTCCATCTATTCATGTAAATATTCTTTAATCATACAGATTTTTCAACCAAACGACAAACCTTTTAAAAAATAGATTCATTATTAGTATTTCCTATCTAATTAATTTTTTAGAGAAAATATTGAAAATATTTAAAAGTAGTGTAAAATTACACTATAATAGTAAAATTTTGTTTGATTTATAAATAAAGAAATATGTAGATTTCCATTTATAGAATGAATGTGGGGAGATTTAATGGAGCCGAATATTAGGGATGAAAGAAGAAAAATTTTTAGGCAGGAACTTTATATGTTAAGAGAAAAGGGATACCTAGCTGAATCGACCGTTGACACGGTAGCAAAAGCACACCACCAGTACCATCTTGATCTATTTGAAGTGGATGCCGTTCCTTTGCCTGCTAAGAAGCTCGTACCAATCAAAGAGACTAAACCTGTGAAACCACTAAGAGTGAAGAAAATACTTACACCCGAAGAGGTTCGCGAAAGAAATATTACTTGGTCATTAAATATTGGAGTGCTTTTTTTATTAATAGGCGGTTTGTTCGTTGCAACGAGTAATTGGGAGTCAATGACAAACATCATGAAAAGTGGATCAATAGCGATTGTTGTCTTATTATTTTACGGTTTAGCGACTTTAGCAAAGAAGGTATTAAACATCGAAAAAACAGCCTTTGCTTTTATAGTTTTAGGTAGTTTATTTTTGCCGATTTTTATACTATCACTAGGATGGTTTGGGCTAATAGGTCAGTATTTATCGATAGACGGGGAAGGGCGTTATCTCCTCGGTATGCTAGGAAGCTTTCTCCCAATCATTGTTTATAATCACTTTGCAAAGAACTTAAACTCTAGACTATTTGTTTGGTTTACATACGTGTCATTATCTACCGGGGTGGCCTTTTTATTAGCAGGCCTTCATCTGGAAGTTGATTTTTTTTATCTTGGAATGATGGTTTTTAATACGCTTCTTATTTTTATCTATCATCAGTTAAAGCGCGTGGAATCATTCAAATTGTTTACAAAGGAATTTATTCCGTATGTCCAGATTAACCTAGTTTTATCTACACTTTTCATGCTTTTTTTATACGACAACGAGCTCCTATATAGCTTCAACCTCCTGTTAACGGCGGTTATATATTTATCGATGATGTATGTGAGTGGTAGAAAAGAATATCATTTTGTTTTTACATTAATGATTGTTTATGGCGCTTATCAACTTATTGAGCATAGTTTCTTAGATTACTTTGGGGAAATTATCTACGCATTAATTGCTTTTGGAATGGTCTTTGTACCAAAGGCCTTGGATAGAAGGTTTTTGTTAGATAAAGTCTTTTACTATACGAGTGCGGTAATCTCAGGATTTGCCTTTATCTATATTAGTCTAGAAGGATTAATGCTTCGGGCAGGAAACCCATCACTTGTCCTTATGCTCGCTTATATGATCATTACCGTCAATTTTATTTATTTATCCCATCATAATTCAAGACGAATATTTCCATATTTTAGCTCTGTTTTTGCAGCAGCTAGTATTTATGAGGCAGTGGCCTTAGTGGTAAAACCTATAGATACCATCAATTTTTCACTTGCATTATTTATCACAGGATTTATCCTGTTTCTTGTGTTTGGCATTGCCCTTTTAGCAAAGTCAGTGAAAATTATTCAGACGAGTTCGAAAGACGTAGGATTGGCCATCATGGCGCTTGCCATTCTAACAGCTGTAACGTTCTTATTATGGTGGGAATTAGGTGTCATGCTCGTTCTGCTGGCTGTTATTACTTATCTGCTGTATAAGAAAGAGATGAGGATAAATTTAAAAGAAGCTTCACTATTAATTCTACCGTGCTCCCTTGGACTTTCAATCGTGGCTTTCGGAGAGGAATTAAATGCGTATTTTCCTTGGTATCATGATCAATATGGCTATGGTAGCAATTTTGCCCTCGGAGCACTACTGGTTTTATTATCTAGCATTATTTGGAAAAAACTAGAGGAGGAAGAATTAACTAAAATTTCCTTATATACATCTCTTGTACTTTATTCCATTGCCATTTTC
>JAIMAD010000073.1 GCA_023512145.1 Bacillus sp. (in: firmicutes)
GATGAAGATACGTACCGAATTTTTATTAATGCAAAAAACGGAATAGAAGAAAAAGTGGAAAAGATGAAAAATGCTGAGGCTGTATACGAAGATGTTTTATGAGGAAAAGCAGTTGCTTTTCCTTTTTTAGTTAATAAAAAGAAAATACAACAGTGTGGTAGAATAAATAAGTTTGTGAATCCTATACTAAGACTATGTTGAATAGTGGAGTGATTAAATGAAAAAGGTAGAAAGGATTTTAATAAAGATTGTCATTGTCCAGTTTGTCTTCTTATTTTTAACACAACTATTTTTTCATCATGTAGGTATTTTTCCAGAAATAAAACAACTCACTAAATACGAAGGAGTAAATAAAAGTACCTACACTGAAATTCTTCAAACCTTCCAAGGGAAATAATAGCAGAATAACTCTTTAAATGTTTAGGGACTGCAGTGCACACGATTGAGACAATTAGACAGTGAAAATAACCATTCTAGTAGACTTATCGTAAAAGAACGGATGGTGTACTAGATTGTTGGGGTCCTTGCACAAGACAAAAAAAGTAGGTTATCCTGCTTTTTTTTGTTGACAAAAGTAGGTGAAAACAGGAGGGAAAGAAATTCATTTTTAAATGTTTAAAAAAAGAAGCATTGTTCTATCTTGTGGTAAAATAAAAAGTAGAAAACATCT
Organism: Bacillus sp. (in: firmicutes); assembly: GCA_023512145.1. Lineage (GTDB taxonomy): Bacteria > Bacillota > Bacilli > Bacillales > Cytobacillaceae > Neobacillus. The sequence goes on from JAIMAD010000073.1 coordinate 671, forward strand.
GAGACATCATAATGGAAATTAGGAGGATTTATGGAAAAAAGATTATCAATTGCAATTGACGGCCCTGCTGCTGCTGGGAAGAGTACAGTAGCAAAAATTGTCGCAGAAAAATTATCCTATATTTATATTGATACTGGTGCAATGTACCGGGCACTAACATATAAAGCTATTGTTAACGATCTTAATCTAGTGGATGAAGAGGCATTATTATTAGACACGCTATTTGCTACAGAGATTGAACTGTTTCCGTCTGATAAAGGTCAATTGGTATTTCTCGACAATAGGGATGTAACAAATGAAATTCGTTCCTCAGTAGTAACTAATTCTGTTTCGTATGTTGCAAAGCATCAAAAAATTCGCGAAGAAATGGTTAGAAGGCAACAAGCCTTTGCAACAGAAGGCGGTGTTGTGATGGATGGCCGTGATATTGGTACGCATGTTTTACCAAATGCAGAAGTAAAGATATTTTTACTTGCTAGCGTTGAGGAAAGAGCTATCCGACGTCATACTGAAAATGTCCAAAAAGGATTTCCTTCCGACCTAAATAATTTGAAAGATGAAATTGCACGTAGAGATAAAATCGATTCAGAAAGAGAAATAGCACCACTGAAAAAAGCGGAAGATGCAATTGAAATGGACACAACATCTATGACCATAACGGATGTTGTCGATAAAATAATGGCTCTTGTGCACGAAAGGATGGAATAGCGTGACGTTTTATTCTTTTGCGAAATCAGTTGTTTATGGAATATTAAAACCGTGGTACAGAATTGAGGCAGTTGGGGTAGAACATTTTCCAAAAGAAGGCGGGGTTCTTCTGTGTGCCAATCATATCCATAATTTCGATCCCTTAGTTGTTGGGGTAATGGCACCCCGACCAGTCCACTATATGGCGAAGGAAGAGATTTTCAAGGTTCCAGTATTAGGTACAATTGTTAGAAAATGCAATGCCTTCCCGGTGAAAAGGGGTTTTGGAGACCGAGAGGCACTTAGAACTGGATTAAAACTTTTAAAAGAAGGTCATGTGTTCGGACTGTTTCCGGAGGGAACAAGAAGTACTAATGGAGAGTTAGGGAAAGGACTTTCAGGAGCAGGTTTTTTCGCATTAAAGTCTGAAGCGCTGGTCGTTCCTTGTGCAGTTATTGGCACATATAAAAGGTTTCAAAAATTAAAAGTGATTTATGGTAAGCCAATTGAAATGGGTGAAATGAGAAAAGCCAAAGCATCTGCGGAACAGGTAACGGAATTAATTATGTCAGAAATTCATAAACTTATAAAAGAGCATAAGTAGGTTCTACTTGACAAAATAGGTTAATTGTAAGAAGTTATTAAAAAGGGACCTTTTTGGCTAATCAGAATTTATTGATAAATTCTGAACTTATTAGATAAACTAAGCCTTATGAAACATCTTTGGGTTTGTCAGTCGGCGAGTTTTCTATAAAAATTCTTTGCTCTTTAAGTGTAGTTTATATGTCGTAAAATTCTGGGTGCATCTACCAGACTATATATATATTTTTGGGAGTAAATGGAATAAGGAGGAATACATATGTCGGAAGAATTAAATCAAGTTGAAGTGAAAATTTTTGAAATTGGGGACAAAGTAACTGGACAAGTTACTAAGGTGGAAGAAAAGCAGGTACTTGTAGCTATTCAAGGTAGTAAACTTGATGGAATTATTCCAATTAGTGAGCTTTCAAGCTTGCATGTAGAAAAAGCATCAGATGCTGTTACTGAAGGTGATGAACTAGAACTAGAAGTTTTAAAAGTAGAAGAAGAAGCGTTGATCCTCTCAAAAAGAAAAGTGGATGCCCAAAAAGCATGGGAAAGCTTAGAGCAAAAATTCCAAAGTGGGGAAGTCTTTGAAACAGAGGTAAAAGAAGTTGTAAAAGGTGGACTCGTTGTAGATCTTGGAGTCCGTGGATTTGTGCCAGCATCCCTTGTTGAAGCCCACTTTGTAGAAGATTTCAGCGATTACAAAGGTCGAAATCTTACCTTTAAAATCGTTGAACTTGATAAGGAAAAAAACCGTTTAATCCTTTCACATCGTGCCGTTGTCGAAGCAGAAAAAGGTAAGCATAAACAAAATCTACTCGGTGCAATACGAGTAGGCGAAATAATTGATGGTACAGTTCAAAGAATTACTGATTTTGGAGCTTTCGTTGATATTGGCGGGATTGATGGACTTGTTCATATTTCACAATTATCTTATGAACACGTTGATAAGCCAACAGACGTTGTCCAAGAAGGCCAACAAGTCCTAGTTAAAGTATTAAGTGTTGATCGTGATAATGAAAGGATATCATTATCGATTAAAGAAACACTTCCAGGGCCATGGGCAGATATTTCCGAAAAAGCACCTAAAGGAAGTACACTTAATGGGATTGTGAAAAGATTGGTCTCGTATGGAGCTTTTGTTGAAGTATTTCCAGGTGTTGAGGGCCTAGTTCATATCTCTCAAATTGCTCATAAACACATTGGTACACCGCATGAAGTACTAAAAGAAGGACAGGAAGTAAATGTTAAAGTTCTTGACACGAATGAGACTGACCAGCGTTTATCATTAAGTATTAAAGAGCTCCTTGAGAAAGAGTATGACGAAAACTTTGATTACGAGCTTCCAGAAGAATCTAAGGGCTTCCAACTTGGTGAAGTCATTGGAGATAAATTAAAGAATCTAAGAAAATAATGGTGATTTAATTGTCCAGATCTGAACGAAAATGGGACCACATTCGCTTTGCACTTCAAAATAGACAAGAACATTCTTCAGCTTTCGATGATATTAAATTTATTCACCAGAGCTTACCGAATATCAGTGTGAGTGATGTTCAGTTAGAGATGGGAATAGGCGAACTTTATTTAGGTTCGCCTATTTTTATCAATGCCATGACTGGCGGTGGTGGTGAAAAAACATATAAGATAAATAAAGAACTTGCAATAGTAGCCAAAAATACAGGTCTAGCAATGGCTGTAGGATCACAAATGTCTGCAATAAAGGATAAATCAGAGAGATATACATATGAAATTGTCCGAAAAGAAAATCCTACAGGGGTTATCATTGCTAATTTAGGGAGCGAGGCAACCCCGGATCATGCGAACGCTGCCATCGAGATGATTGAGGCAAATGCCCTGCAAATACACTTGAATGTCATTCAAGAACTAACGATGCCTGAGGGAGACCGTGACTTTTCTGGCGTCTTAAAAAGAATTGAATCAATTGTTAAAGTGGTAGATGTTCCGGTAATTGTTAAAGAGGTTGGCTTTGGTATGTGTAAGGAAATGGTTGAATCACTCGCATCGATTGGGGCTACAGCGGTTGATGTAGGCGGCTCTGGGGGAACGAATTTTGCGGAAATAGAAAATAAACGCAGGGAACAGACACTCTCGTTTTTTAATAATTGGGGGATTCCAACTCCAATCACTATTATTGAAGCTGCCTCTATTTCTAATAAAAATTTCATAATCGGTTCAGGTGGTTTTTTGACAGGACATGACATCGCAAAAGGGATTGCCATCGGTGCAAATGCAATTGGCATGGCAGGTTTTTTCTTAGGAATTCTTGTTGAAAAGGGGATTGAAGCATTACAGGAAGAAATCGACACCCTTCATAAAGAACTAATAATGATTATGACTGCTTTAGGAGCTAAATCGATAGCAGATTTAAAAAATACACCCTTAATAATATCAGGAGATACTTACCATTGGTTAAATCAAAGGGGTATCGATACCAAAAAATATAGTCAGCGATCGATTAAATAAAAGCTCTCGCATTCCGCGAGAGCTTTTTTGCTGTATAGGAAATGATAAAATTTTTTAGTGTGTAACTTAAATAGTTATCTGAATCCGGCTCCAGCACCCGTGCTTCAAGTGTACTTCGCTCTCTTCCCTTTGATAGTCAATATCGAAAAAGCTAACGCTGCTCATTCGGAGCGCTCCAGTCCGCACATAGCGCTAAATGGGTGCTTGCGCCTTTTCTACTTATCGTTATCAGTAATTATCTTTTCCCGTCGTTTAAACCCCGTGCCTCTTCAGGGCTAGATAACTTGGTAGCACCTGGGTAGTGTAATGCTTGATCACGATCTGACTCCACTTTTCCACTTGCTTTCAACTTTTTTTCTTGGCGATCTTTTCCCATTCATCCACACCTCCTCTTGTATAAGATGATTCACATTGGAAATATTATTCAAGGAAGTATGAAAGTACATAAAGATTACCAATAATGAAAATAATAAGGGGGATATGATATGGAAGGGATAATCTTTTATTGGATTTGTTGGTTGTTTTGGATCTACTTCACATTTATTTTGGATAAGCAAAACCCATACCGATTAAAGCTATCAGCAATCGTTTTAATTGTGTTACTATTATCGAATATCTACTTCATGGTTGGCGGGTACAAAATACATACGAGTGCTTTATTTTTATTAGTCATCTCCTATTTATTTTTTGCCAAGGAAAAACGAAGGGCAATCATCTTTATTTTTATATGTTCATTTATCATCTCGATTGCATATGTTACCTTCCATTTATTTGTGATTTTTGATCCAGCTTGGATTATTATTAAGAAGGAATGGATGATGGGTTTATGCTTCGGATTTTTATCGATACTTTTGCAAAAACCGTTGAAAGGAAGATTAATCGTATTCGTAAGTGGAGCAATCCAGGGTGAGATTTTATTTGCCTATATCTTAAGTGGATTTCAAATTACTTATCCAATTGGAGCGTTTGCGTTCTTAGATGTTTGTTCAATAACGGCCACATTGCTTGTGGGGTGGAGTTGTCTAGAAAATGCTAGTGTATTCGTACAAAATCATTTTCACTTTTTTGAAAAAGGAAAGCAAAAATCATCGTGAATCTAATGAAAATAACAATCATGTTGAACTTTGCGAGATGTCTAGCTCCATGTGCCTCCGACTTATGGTTTACAGCCAATCCTTAAAGAAGTTTAAAGAGTAACCTTCTTGACGGCTCTTCTTGTGCTTGTCACGAAAATAGCAGGCGACTAGTGCTTTTCAATATTTTTCATTGCGGTAAAGGATTAACATTGTTAATATAATAGAGTTATGCCCTTCTAAATGACAGAAGGGTTTCTTTACTTAATTAAGAAGTCTAGGGAACTTAACATAACAATATGTAATGAAAGAAAGGATGGCGATCGTAATGGTTAAACCTGTTATTGCCATTGTAGGACGGCCGAACGTAGGGAAATCAACGATATTTAATCGGATTGTTGGTGAACGAATTTCCATCGTTGAGGATACCCCAGGAGTGACAAGAGATAGAATTTATAGTTCTGGTGAGTGGCTGACACATGAATTTAATGTTATCGATACAGGTGGAATTGATATTGGTGATGAACCGTTTTTAGAACAAATTCGTCAGCAGGCGGAAGTAGCCATTGACGAAGCAGATGTGATTATCTTCTTAACAAACGGGCGTGAAGGGGTAACCTCTGCAGATGAAGAAGTAGCAAAAATTTTATATAAGTCAAGAAAACCAATTGTCTTAGCCGTTAATAAAATTGATAATCCTGAGATGCGTGACCAAATTTATGATTTTTATTCACTAGGGTTTGGTGAGCCAATTTCAATTTCAGGGTCACATGGACTTGGTCTAGGAGATTTATTGGACGAGGCAGCAAAACACTTTCCAAAAAACGAGCAGATTGAATATGCTGAAGACGTGGCCAAGTTTTCCTTGATTGGGCGTCCAAATGTTGGGAAATCATCTTTAGTTAACGCCATTTTAGGTGAAGATCGTGTCATCGTCAGTGAAATTGCTGGCACAACGCGTGATGCTGTTGATTCTCCATACACGTATAATGGTCAAAAATATGTCATCATTGATACAGCAGGAATTAGAAAAAGAGGAAAAGTTTACGAGAGTACCGAAAAATATAGTGTCCTCCGTGCACTACGGGCTATAGAACGTTCGGACGTCGTCCTTGTTGTCATCAACGCCGAAGAAGGAATCATTGAACAGGACAAGAAAATTGCCGGATATGCACATGAAGCCGGCAGGGCAATTGTCATTGTCGTAAATAAGTGGGATGCAATCGAAAAAGATGAGAAAACGATGAAAGAGTTAGAACAAAAAATTAGAGATCATTTCTTATTTCTTAGCTATGCTCCGATTGTGTTTCTGTCGGCAAAAACGAAAAAACGAATTCATACACTTCTGCCTATGATCAATACGGCCAGTGAGAACCACGCGATGCGGGTTGAAACTAGTGTACTTAATGATGTTATTATGGACGCAATTGCCATGAATCCGACACCAACAGATAATGGTAAACGTTTGAAAATTTATTATGCTACACAAGTGGCCATTAAACCGCCAACTTTCGTGGTGTTTGTAAATGATCCTGAAATGTTACATTTTTCCTATCAACGCTTTCTTGAGAACAGAATTAGAGACGCTTTTGGCTTTGAAGGAACCCCTATCAAAATTTATGCAAGAGAAAGAAAATAATAGTAGGTGGGTGTGAAGTAAATGCAGGAGAAAAAAGCAGCAATAGCCGTTGTTGGAGCGGGAAGTTGGGGTACGGCACTTGCAATGGTTCTGGCAGACAATGGGCATGATGTCCGTCTCTGGAGCCATAACGAAGACCAGGTGAAGGAAATAAATAATTTTCACTCAAATAAAAAATATTTACCCGATATAGTTTTGCCTGAATTAATTGTTGGGTATGGTTCATTAAGTGATGCACTAATTGGCGTGGAAACAATTATTTTGGCCATTCCGACCAAAGCAATCCGCGAGGTAATCAGAAAGATTCATGTGATACAAGACTTGCCTTTAACGATTGTTCATGTTAGTAAGGGAATTGAACCTGATTCGCTTTTGCGTATATCAGAAATGATTAAAGAAGAAATGCCCAAAGAGTTATTAAAAGATGTTGTGGTCCTGTCAGGTCCTAGTCACGCTGAAGAAGTAAGTCTTCGCCACCCGACAACTGTAACGGTTACTTCTGAAAATATGGAAGTTGCTGAAAAAATCCAGGATTTATTCATCAACCACAATTTCCGAGTTTACACAATTTCAGATGTTATCGGTGTTGAAATTGGCGGAGCATTAAAAAATATCATTGCACTAGCAGCAGGAATAACAGACGGGCTTGGTTATGGAGATAATGCCAAAGCAGCATTAATGACACGAGGGTTAGCAGAAATCGCTCGTCTAGGTACGAAAATGGGAGCGAATCCATTAACCTTTTCTGGCTTAACAGGAATTGGGGATTTAATTGTTACATGTACAAGTGTCCATTCTAGAAACTGGAAGGCGGGAAATCTGCTAGGTAAAGGGAAGACGCTTAATGAAGTTTTGGATAATATGGGAATGGTTGTGGAAGGTGTGAGGACCACCAAAGCAGCATATCAGTTAGCCCAAAAGTATGAAGTCAACATGCCGATTACCTTTGCATTATACGATGTCTTATTTAATGGGAAGAACCCAAAAGATTCAGTAGATGTGTTAATGGCCCGTGGAAGAACGCATGAAATGGAAGATTTAGTTAATATTTTGGAAGAATGAAATTAGACGATAAAACGCATAAAGAAAATATACGACTTATGAGACGCATGATGACTTAATTGCATACAATGCAACGAAGCAATCAAGTAGTATGACTGAAAGTAATGGGTTATTTAGTCTATAGGCTGAAGTAAAGAATTCGCCCCTCTTTACTTCAGTTTTTTTTGGGCTTCATTAGCACTTAGGGACTCGGGTACTTCGGTTCAGTTGATGAAATCAAAGAGCAGACTTCACCATCAAGCCCTCTAACGCTTGTAAGTGAAGGATAAGTTCTCTGCCTAACTTTATGTATTGGACGCTGTCAGTATAGCTTGTCAGCCGTCCAGTGACCTTTATTGCACCTAGGTAAGTCCATCCGCTTTTTTATTGGGCTTCGGAAGCGCCTCTAAACAAGGCGCTTCCGCTTTTCTAATAGTATATGTTATAATTATCCTTTGAAAAAGGGGGGAATTATGTTTGTCACCAAGTATGCTAAAAATGTGGGTATCGGTAGCAGGAATGGGTCTAATGTTTCTTGCCATTATGACAATTTATTTAAGCAGGTATAAGTTGAAAGGGGTCCTGCGGATAATAACAGCACTTATTGCCTATGTACTTTTGCTTGTTGCTGGACTAACGCTTCTCATTGTCTTCTTAACATAATTTAAAATTAATTACATAAATAAAAAGGTGATTGTATGAAATGGAATGTGCTAAGTTGTTTACTTGCATTAACCGCTTTGCTATTGACAGGATGTATGTATCCTAAAGAGAAATTAGTAGAGAATCAACGTCCATATAAAGATCAAATTCAAACAATTCAAACAGCTGTTGACGATTTTAGAGTGGATAATGGCGGGATTCTTCCAATTAAAACGATGGAAGTTGGAACCCCTATTTATCAAAAATATCCGATTGATTTTAAAAGAATTACGCCAAAATATATTGCAGAGCCTCCAGTAAGTGCTTTTGAAAGTGGAGGGATTTTTCAATACGTGCTGGTTGATGTTGAAACCAAGCCACTTGTCAAATTATTTGATTTAAGGATGACAGAAGCAATCCGTGATATTAACTTAAGAATTAAATCAAACGGTTATCCACCATATAAAGCACAAATCGCCAATAATGTTTTTTCGATTGATTTTAAACAATTAGGGTATAATTCCGCCCCATTTGTTGTAAGCCCCTATACAAATCAGAATCTATCCTTTGTCATAACAGGTAGTGCTGAAGTCTATGTGGATTATCGTCCAGATTTGTATCAGGTGCTTAAGGAATCGAATATCGAGCTCGTACCGGGTGAGGATATCCGTCCCATTTTGGTTAATGACTCGATGTTTGTTCCCGCTTATTCTTTGCCATACACCATCGATTCCAAAACGAAAGAACCTATATTTTTAGAAGAATAAGATTGTTATTCTTTATAAATAGTCATAACCCTTTTCCTGTGAAATATATTGTAGGAGAAGGGTTATTTTTGCTGTTTCATATTCGTAAATTATATATAAACCCTCAGTTAAAAACGATAGTTCTGACACGACAGATAACAGGGGAACCTAGTGAATTTTTAATAAGGGGGTAAAAAATTTCAGAAAAGTGTCATAAAAATATAGGACAACGTCATAAATATATAATGTCCAAAAATATACCTAAATGGATGATATTATCCCACTTTACTCTATGATCGGGAGGGGATCACTTGGAAAAGGTTGATATTTTTAAAGATATTGCCGAAAGAACAGGCGGTGATATTTACTTAGGAGTAGTAGGTGCTGTAAGGACAGGAAAGTCAACATTTATTAAAAAATTTATGGAGCTTGTTGTCATACCGAATATAAGCAATGAGGCAGAAAGATCGCGGGCACAGGATGAGTTACCACAAAGTGCAGCAGGAAAAACCATTATGACGACAGAACCGAAATTTGTTCCTAATCAAGCGGCCACTGTAAATGTCGCTGAAGGATTAAGTGTCAATATCCGGCTTGTTGATTGTGTCGGTTATACAGTTCCAGGTGCAAAAGGCTATGAGGATGAAAATGGGCCAAGAATGATTACTACCCCTTGGTATGAAGAGCCCATTCCCTTTCATGAAGCTGCTGAAATTGGTACAAGGAAAGTTATCCAAGAACATTCCACCATCGGGGTTGTGGTGACAACGGATGGATCAATCGGTGAAATTCCAAGAAGTAACTTTATCGAGGCAGAGGAAAGAGTCATAAATGAACTCAAGGAAGTTGGGAAACCATTTATTATGGTCGTTAATAGTGCACAGCCATACCATCCAAGCACTGAAACGCTAAGAACGAGTTTGGCTGAGAAATATGACATTCCGGTAATCGCTATGAGTGTTGAAAGTATGCGTGATAGTGATGTTCTAAATGTCCTTCGTGAAGCACTTTACGAATTCCCGGTTCTTGAGGTAAATGTAAATCTTCCAAGCTGGGTAATGGTACTAAGAGAAAACCATTGGCTCCGTGAAAGCTACCAAGAGGCAGTAAAGGAAACGGTTAAAGATATCAAGAGGTTAAGAGATGTCGACCGCGTTGTCCAACAATTTAGTGACTTTGAATTCATCGAGAGAGCAGGTTTAGCAGGAATTGAAATGGGGTCAGGAGTAGCTGAAATTGATTTATTTGCACCAGATGAATTATATGACGACATATTAAAAGAAATCGTGGGTGTAGAAATTAGAGGGAAAGATCATCTGCTTGAATTAATGCAGGATTTTGCCCATGCAAAAGCAGAATATGATCACATATCTGATGCATTAAAAATGGTGAAACAAACTGGTTATGGTATCGCTTCACCTACACTATCTGATATGAGCCTTGAAGAGCCGGAAATTATCCGTCAAGGTGCCAGGTTTGGTGTAAGATTAAGAGCGGTTGCACCATCGATTCATATGATTAAAGTAGATGTTGAATCAGAATTCGCTCCAATCATTGGCACTGAAAAACAAAGTGAGGAGCTTGTAAGATACTTAATGCAGGACTTCGAGGATGACCCGCTATCAATATGGAATTCAGATATCTTTGGCCGTAGCTTGAGTTCGATTGTTCGTGAAGGTATTCAAGCAAAGCTTTCCCTGATGCCTGAGAATGCAAGGTATAAATTAAAAGAAACGTTAGAGAGAATTATCAACGAAGGTTCTGGCGGTTTAATTGTCATTATCCTTTAGAATCAAAGACTCCTTCAAGGGGTCTTTTTTTAACTTATTTGTAATATTTGTTCAAAAAAGGTTTAATATAGGCGTATTTTGGCAAGGAAATGAAAAGATTACCATAATTCCATGGAATCTTCTTGAAATGCTGAATTGATTATGATAATCTTTTAACAGAATTACCTTATAGCGCTAGAAACCTTTATTTCATAGGGGTTTTTATAAAAAAATGGATTTACAGTCGCTAATGTAATCAATTATGGTTACTTTGGTAATAAAACCGCACTATGACGTATAGAAATAAGATTAATTGTTTAGAAATGTAAATAAGTAGTTTTATTTGCGAATCTTGATAATTTCTTTTTGGGAGGAGGTGAATGGCATGAACAAGACAGAACTTATTAATACAGTTGCTGAAGCAAGCGAGCTTTCAAAAAAGGACGCTACTAAAGCAGTTGATGCTGTTTTTGATGCGATTTTAGATGCTTTGAAAAATGGTGATAAAGTACAATTAATTGGTTTCGGAAACTTTGAAGTACGCGAGCGTGCAGCACGTAAAGGTCGTAACCCGCAAACAGGTGAGGAAATCGAAATTGGTGCAAGCAAAGTTCCAGCTTTCAAACCAGGCAAAGCGCTTAAAGACGCAGTAAAATAATTACATATATTTATTGCTTTTAGCGAATGCAAAGGAGAAAGGTCAGGGCAAAAGCCATGGCCTTTTTTCTTTGTTTTTTGAACTCTAATAATAATCAGTTCCATCACCAGATACGTTTGTACGTCTAACAACAACTTAAGAGAAGTCCCCATCTAAAAAAGCTGACGCTTTCCGCTTTTCTAATTTTTTGCTTGCATTCAAAAGATTGTGCTACTATGTATTTGTCATATATACTTGACTGAACATTAGGGGGAATTCAGAATGTCAGAAGTGAATCGTGCCCAAATTGAAGAAGCGGTGCGTTTAATATTAGATGCAATCGGTGAGGATCCAAACCGTGAAGGTTTACTTGATACACCTAAACGTGTGGCAAAAATGTATGAAGAAGTTTTTAGTGGATTAAACCAGGATCCAAAGCAACATTTTGAAACAATTTTTAGTGAAGATCACGAAGAGTTGGTGTTGGTTAAAGATATCCCGTTTTACTCCATGTGTGAACACCATCTCGTCCCTTTTTTCGGGAAAGCGCATGTTGCTTATATTCCGAAAAATGGCCGTGTTGCTGGATTAAGTAAATTAGCTAGGGCAGTTGAAGATGTAGCAAAAAGACCACAGCTCCAAGAACGAATTACCTCAACCATTGCAAACAGCATAATGGAAACACTTGAGCCCCATGGAGCAATGGTGGTTGTCGAAGCTGAACATATGTGTATGACTATGCGTGGTGTAAAAAAGCCTGGCTCAAAAACAATAACAACCGCTGTCCGCGGGATTTTTGCTACTGATGTCAGCGCTAGGTCTGAAGTGCTTACATTAATAAAGTATTAATCAAATTAACTAGAACTATTTGGGGTGAGTAAATGGAAAAGTGTCAATCGCAAAATAGTGAATACGTAGTTGTCAAAGCACTTGAAGATGGTGTCAGTGTTATCGGCTTAACTAGGGGGAATGATACAAGATTTCATCATTCGGAAAAGCTAGATAAAGGCGAAGTGCTAATTGCTCAATTTACAGAGCATACTTCGGCAATAAAAATTAGAGGGAATGCGAAGGTTCTCACACATCTTGGGGAAGTAGAAAGTGA
>JAIMAD010000074.1 GCA_023512145.1 Bacillus sp. (in: firmicutes)
CTCGCAGGCCAAGAACATCTTCGTCAGCCCAGCCGAGACTCCGCGCCCGATGAACCGCGTGTTTGTCAAAGCAAGCGACGGGCGCAAAATCACGATCCTCTGCCGCCCTGACTCTTATACACAACTCCGAGCCAACCAGACTAGCGCTCATCTCGTAAGCCGTCATCAGCCTGAAAAAAAAACGAAAGGTTATTCACGAATTGCAAATCACCATTCAAGCCGAACAACAAAAAAATAAAGAAACAGCTTCCTTACAAGGGACTTCTAATTCTATAAAAGACGACGTAGAAAAGAATGGAGATAGCCAACAAAGGACAATTGCTTCCCCAGCGGCTCGGAAGATGGCTCGAGAAAAGGGTTTGAATCTTAATCTGGTTTCAACAAATGATCCACTTGGAAGAATTCGAATACAGGATGTATCTTCATATCAACCAGAAAAGACGAGCAATCATTCAACAGCGAAAATAGAAAAAATGAATCAACAGGTTAATAATAGCGAAGCCGCTTCAAAGCCAATCATACGTGAGCACATGTCAAGACGAAGACAAATAATCGCTAAACGTCTTGTCGAAGTTCAGCAAACCGCTGCTATGCTAACTACCTTCAATGAAGTAGATATGACTGCGATTTTGGAGCTAAGAAAACGGAGAAAGGATAAATTTTTCGAAGAACACGATGTTCGTCTTGGCTTTATGTCATTTTTCACAAAGGCAGCTGTCGCTGCATTAAAGAAATACCCTTATATTAATGCGGAAATTCAGGGAGATGAACTGTTAATTAAGAAGTTTTATGATATTGGCATTGCAGTTGCGGCAGAAGAAGGTCTGGTTGTCCCCGTTGTTAAGGAGGCAGACCGTAAATCATTTGCGGAAATTGAACTAGATATTTTACACCTTGCTGAAAAAGCGAAAATGAATAAATTAGCTTTAAGTGATTTACAAGGTGGTACCTTTACGATTACAAATGGAGGCGTGTTTGGTTCATTACTCTCGACACCCATACTGAACGGCCCACAGGTTGGTATCCTAGGTATGCACAAAATCCAACTCCGACCAGTGGCGATTGATAAAGAAAGAATGGAAAATCGGTCGATGATGTATGTTGCACTTTCATATGATCACAGAATTGTTGACGGGAAGGAAGCGGTTAGCTTTCTTAGTAAAATAAAAGAATTACTAGAAGACCCGGAAACTTTGCTCCTTGAAGGATAAGAAAAACAGGAGGCGGTTATTTAGCGGCCTGTAGTCATTATCAAGCAGGGGCGGTGATCGAATATTCAAAGTTATATTTCTGATAAACAAGCAAAGACCGCCGAGATACTTTGCAGCGGTCTTTATTAGTTTTATTCTATAAAGAGCGGTTTATTATTGGCCTTAATCCACGTCGTTGAATTTCATCCTTTAATATCATAATCCATTCCTTCTCCATGCCAGACTTTAATGCATCCCGATACGAAATAACTAATAGCTCGTTACTCATAATTTTCAAATTGCAAATGCCTCCTTTATTAATGAATTGAATATTCAGTTTTTATTATTGTAATGGTTTTCAGGCGTTTTCAGAACCCTTTTTAAACATATTTCATAAAAGGTACACACTCTTTTATCATGATAAAAGAGTTGCACATCATATGTTATGTTGATTATACTTAATAAAGAATTGCATGAAAGGAATGTGGCAACAATGATTCATTTAACGTGGCGTGATCGTGAAACAATAAAGAAATTAAAATGTGTTCATACGGATGCAAGGAAATACCTTGTCAATCAGGCTTTAACGACTGGGAAAATCTATGATGTGAAAAATGAGACAGAGGAATTCTATTACATTATTGATAATACCGGGAAAGTCGGCGGATTTTACAAAGAATATTTTCAAGAAGTGTAGATAAAGAGGACTGTGAGGCATTGCCTTTAGTCTTTTTTTTGATAAAAGGAGGAGATGAACAGATGAAATTGTGGGACGAACTTTTTTCGTTACAAGGGGAAACAGTTAGATTAATGCCTATCAGCATGGAACACTTCGAGGGTATTTGGGAGTCTGCAAAACCGGCTGTAATTTGGACATTTATGGCAAGTAAGATTCGTACAAAAGATGAAATGAAAGAAATGATAAAATCCGCTCTCAGAGAAAGAGAAAATGGAACACAATACACTTTCACAGTCGTAGACAATGATAATCGTGTGATTGGTTGTACTAGGTATTTAGATATTTTACCAGCACATAAAAGTGCTGAAATTGGCTGGACATGGTATCACCCAGATGTTTGGAACACAAAAGTAAATACAGAATGTAAATTACTCCTTTTAAAGCATGCATTTGAAGTATGGGATTTAACACGTGTCCAATTAAAAACAGATTCCCGTAATTTAAGGTCACAGAAAGCGATTTGTCGTTTAGGTGCTATAAAGGAAGGAACTCTGCGCAAAGACCGAATAATCACAGGTGGGTACACACGTGATACAGTCTTTTATAGTGTTCTTCGTGATGAATGGGATGAAGTAAAATCTGGGTTAATAGAAAAGTTACAGTAATAAAATGCCTAGCCAAAAAAATCTAGGCATTTTATTCCTTTTGGTCATGCTCAGTAACTGGTATCCTACAATATCAACCGATAAGCGGGCGCCATCGACTTTTCGTATTACCTTACGTCCGGAAATGCTCCGCGGATGGTATCGGAAAACTCTGTCATCAAACCTGAAATCGGTTGGCCATCACGAAGGTCTCTAGAATACGAATTCATTCGATCATAAAAATCGGGGTTTACAGATACAAATACATTGTCGATGCCATCATCAACTGATTTAATAGTTCGAGAAATTTTATTCTCTATATTTGTTGTTAATTTGTTTTGAGATGAACGATCCAACCTTGCAGCAACATATGCATTATTGTCTGTTACAATGATATTTGCAGTTTCCACTTCTGACATAGCAGATACCTTTTTTGCAGCTTTTTCCGCTACTCTCATTTTTGAATGATTGTTACCAACATCATCATTGTTTTGATTACCATTACCTATAGTCTTGCTGTTGTTTCGTTTTTTATTTCGTTCGAATGTTAGTTCTCGATCACTTGTATTAACATTCGTTATTTTAGGACCGCTGTTTTTAGCATTATTGTTATTTACTTTGGTGAGTTCTGTCTCATTTCGGTGGTTAGTGGCGACATCATTATTTGCATTATTATCCCTTGCACAACCAGAAAGAAAAGAACTTAAGATGAGGAAGGGAATTAGTAATACACTTTTTTTTATGTTTTTAAGCACTCCTTTTATCTAAGCTGTTTTAGGAGTAGGTTGCCAAGATTATAAAAAAATATGCCAACCACAAAGAGGATAGTAATTAAATACATACGTACGGTGTGGTAAAATGGAGATTGACTTTAGTCTTGTAAGAGGTGTTTGAATGGTTTATTTATTAGTTGGAATTGGTGGAGTTTTCGGCAGTTTGCTTCGCTATTTATCCTCCATTTTTGTAATGTATCTTTGGGGTGGTGGTTTTCCTATTGGTACTCTATTAATTAATCTAACAGGCTCCTTTCTCCTTGGTTTGGTCATCAGCCAATTAGTTATTCCTAACAAGCTTCCTTCAATCTTTTTAACGGCCCTGACAACAGGTGTGATCGGTTCTTATACTACTTTTTCGACCTTTAGCTATGAAACGGTGTATTTACTTGAATCCAAAGAATATTTATTGGGATTCCTTTATATGTTCATTAGTATTGTTGGTGGTTTATTTTTTATCCGGGTTGGGATGAGAGTTAGGAAACAAGAGAAAAAGGCATCGAGGAGGATAACATGAGTGACCTCATCTTCGTATCAATTGGAGGCTTCTTTGGAGCAATTTGCCGGTTTGCTGTTAGTAAATTTGTCCAAAGTCTAAAAAAGACGAGTTTTCCGATAGGGACATTAGCGGTCAACTTAACGGGGGCCTTTTTATTAGGACTGTTAGTCGGCATGCACGTGGTGGGGGATTATTACACCCTTTTGGGAATAGGATTTATGGGGGCCTTTACTACCTTCTCAACGATGATGCTCGAATTAGATCAACTAAAAATGGCAGGGGAAAGTAAGACTTATTACCTCTATTTAGCAAGTAGTTACACAATCGGAATCATCCTTATCTATTTTGGACTAGTGATAGGCAGAATAACCTAAAAAGAAGCATCAGGTCTTGATGCTTCTTTTTAGGTTATTTAATCTTGTTTTAAAGCGACTATCATTGGTTTTTTACTCTTATAAAGACTGTGGCTGATCATCGTTTGGATGATCAAGAATAATCCACCTACGACCCAGTATAAAGGTAATGCTGCCGGTGCATTCATTGAAAACATAATAATCATTACTGGTGAAAGTAATCCCATGTATTTCATTTGTGCTTGCTGTGCAGATGGCATATTGGACTGTGAAACCTTAAATTGGAAATAATAAATAATCCCAGCAAACAGTGTAATAATAATATCCGAGTGACCAAGACTAAACCATAAAAATTCATGGGTTTGGATCTCTGTAGACCCTCGAATTGCATAATAGAAGCCCGTTAGAATCGGCATTTGAATGAGCATTGGTAAACAACCCATATTTAACGGATTCACATCATGCTTTTTATAAAGACCCATCATTTCAGCCTGTAGCTCTTGCTTTTTCTTTGGATCCTTTTCTATCTTAATTTTCTTTTGAATAACGTCCATTTCAGGCTTTAATCCATCCATTTTTTCCTTCATACCCATTTGATTTTTGTATTGTTTTAGCATCAAAGGCATTAAGGCAAGCCTGATAATTAGAGTTACGATAATTATGGCCAAGCCATAGTTTCCATTGAAAAATTCTGCGACAGAATGGATCGATATTGAAAAAGGATTCACTAGATATTGTTGAAAAAATTCACCGAATCCACTGCTCTTACCATTTGGCGATTGAGCCGAGCATGCAGATAATAACAAAGTTGATAGTATAAGTATTGAGATTATTATAGTTGAAGAACGTTTTGTTTTCATATTTCCTCCTAAAATGGTGTGAATATGGTTAGGCAACTAGGAAGGAAATAGGGTCCTCTGAATCATCTGGAGAATAATCTTTTCTACGAATATATTTAACAATTCTTTTTAGAATAAAGTTACCATTTAAAGAGCATTTTTTACGGTAAAAAACTAAGGGGTGAATAATTTTTGTATCTGCAGGATTAGATATGGAGTCAATAAATGAATATTCCACATTCCATGCCCATAAGACTTTTAGGGTAATACCTATATATATGCTGACATAAAGGGCTGTTAAAGCATTTATATCAGAATTATCAACGAGTAGTTCAAACAAAAATTATCACCTCACTTAATTACCAATGATATGAGTATATAGGAGAACAGGTAAAGAATCAATTTAATCTAAGTCCCAAAATATGAAGTCCTTACTAATTGTGTAACAAGAGTGCAAGTAAGCGTGAACACTTGGTATATAAAAAGAAAGAAGTCTACTCTGTAAATCACCATTTAGATGCTAGGATACCCTCTATACAAGTGAGCAGGAAGCGATAACGTGAACTCCTATAATATCGAATTAAAATAACAGAGCATGGAGAGGGCTTCTCCAAGCTCTGTTACATGTGTTGGTTCTATAAATTATGACTTCATATTTTTTTTACTTCTAAATATTGAATATGATGACCAACATTTTCGTGTACTTTAAATAAATAGCCTTCAGTTTCTATTTCAGTTCCAGTTTGCACATCAAAGTTTTGCGTTAAAAACCAACCTCCAATTGTATCCATTTCTTCGTCGAATAAATTAGTTCCTAATAAATAGTTTGCATCTTCAATGAGTAATTTACCGTCTAAAATAAAATGATTTTCCTTTAATTTGCGTATCTCAGGAACTTCATCTTCATCAAATTCATCTCTTATTTCTCCGACAATTTCTTCGAGTATATCTTCAACAGTAACTAAACCAGATGTACCGCCATACTCATCTATTAGTATCGCTATGTGTATTCGTTCTTTTTGCATTTTCACTAATAATTTATTGATAGGTATTGTTTCGATGACACGGATAACAGGATTAATAAATGACTCTAAATTCATGTCTTCATCACTATTTTTATTGATAATTTTAGCTGTTAAAAATTCTTTAGCATTCATGAAACCAAGAATATGATCTTTGTCACCATTTACTATCGGATATCGAGTATAGCTTTCCTTTTCCATTTTAATCATTACATCACTAAAAGTATCATAAATAGAAATACTAACGATCTCAGTACGTGGTACCATGATTTCTTTAGCCGTTCTTTCATCAAATTCAAAGATATTGTTCACGTACTTTAATTCATTTTTATTAATTTCTCCACTCTGATAACTTTCAGACAATAAGATTCGGAGTTCCTCTTCAGAGTGAGCAATTTCATGTTCCGAAGCTGGTTTTAAACCGAAGATTCCAACAAGAAAACGAGCAGAACCATTTAAGAACCAAATGAATGGATACATAATTTTGTAAAACCAAATAATTGGACCTGCAAAAAGTATCGTAATTGTCTCCGCTTTTTGGATGGCAACTGTTTTAGGAGCAAGTTCACCTACAACCACATGGAAAAATGTTATTAAGCTAAAAGCAATTGCAAAAGATAAAATACCACTAACATAAGCACTTAAATTAAATTGTAAAAATAGGGGGTGTAAAATCTTTTCTACTGTCGGTTCACCCAACCAACCTAGTCCGAGAGCTGTAACAGTGATTCCAAGTTGACAGGCTGATAAATATTCATCTAAATGGGTTACTACCTTTTTAGCAGCGATGGCACCTTTATTTCCTTCCGCTATTAGTTGATTAAGCCTGGACATACGTATTTTCACAATAGCAAATTCTGTTGCCACAAAAAATGCGGTTAAAGCAATTAATAATACAATTAAAAGTAAGTTAATAGTCGTCGTCAATGAGTAGTCTTACCTGAGTAAGACCTACACCTCCTAATATAGTTAGACAATAAATTAATTCTTCTTCCTTGGTGATGTATGAAGATGATGACAAATTTAATTAATTAAACAAAGCCATTAAGGCATTTATATTTTCACTTTCCTTTAAATTGTGCCCAAATTGAAATACACAATGCTAAAAAAATCAGGAAACCGATAGGAAGAAAAATCATCTATTTTTAAAGCCTCTATATAGATGACCAAGATGACGGTTTGAAAATTCACTATTTTTTTATATAGCAATGAGCCAAGTTACAGTAATATATATTTAAGTCAGGTAGTAGTCTTGGAGTAACGGGCGCTGGCAGGCGAATAATTTAGCGACTATGTACATTATTTTATAATTCTGTGTACTCTGCTTATTATATGGATTATCGTACAAAGAAGAAAACTAAGCAAATAATAGCCAATTGCTTCCAAAAAAAACACCAATTCTTTTAGAATTAGTGTTTAATAGGGGCATTCCAATGGGCTGTCAACAGTTGATAAGCAAATTCCACTTTTTCATCAGTTGGTGGGTCTACATGATTTAACTGATATTCAAGTCCAAGTGCTTCCCACTTATAAACCCCGAGTTTATGGTAGGGAAGAATTTCAACCTTTTGGACATTTTCAAGGGTGCCAATAAACTCACCAAGTTTTTGAAGATCATCCGTCATATCTGTAACAGTAGGGATAAGTACATGACGAACCCAAACGGGTGTTTTATGGTCTGATAAAAATTTGGCAAACTCAAGAATATGGTCATTTGCCATTCCTGTTAGCTCAATATGTTTTTTTCGATCGATATGTTTTAAATCAAGTAAAATAAGATCTGTATACCGCAAAAGTTCATCAAGTTGCCGGGTAAATAGCTTAGCATGGGAGAAACATCCACCGGAAGAATCAATCGTTGTATGAATCCCTTTCTTTTTACATTCCTTGAATAATTCAGTTAGAAAAGGGATTTGTAACAATGGTTCACCACCACTCACAGTGATGCCGCCTCCAGAAGCTTGAATGAAAGGGAGGTAGCTCATCAACTCGTCCATAATATCGGTTACGGCCATTTGTTTGCCGGTGCCGATTTCCCATGTATCAGCATTATGGCAAAACTGACAGCGTAACAAGCACCCTTGTGTGAAAATAACATAGCGTAATCCAGGTCCATCGACTGTCCCTAATGTTTCAATTGAATGAATATTTCCGTTCATGAGATAATCCCCTTTCATTTAAAAACAGGAGGCTGGTTAATACCAGCCTCCAATTAAACTTGTTACAAAGATTCGTGGAATGTGCGGTTAATAACATCCATCTGTTGTTCTTTAGACAACTTAATGAAGTTTACTGCATATCCAGAAACGCGAATTGTTAATTGTGGATACAGTTCAGGATGATCCATCGCATCGAGTAACGTTTCTCTATTAAAGACGTTTACATTAAGGTGATGTCCTGCTTTGATAACATAACCATCCAAGATTGAGACAAGATTGCGAACTTGACTTTCTCCTTCTTTTCCCAATGCTTTAGGGACAATTGAGAAGGTATTTGAAATCCCATCCATTGCATAGCTATATGGAAGCTTGGCAACAGAAGCGAGGGAAGCTAGAGTTCCTTTTGTGTCACGGCCATGCATTGGGTTTGCACCAGGTGCAAATGGTTCACCCATACGACGACCATCCGGTGTGTTACCTGTTTTCTTACCATAAACCACATTAGATGTAATAGTCAAAATTGATAATGTGTGAACAGAATCACGATATGTTGGATGCTTACGCAACTTTTTCATAAAGGTTTTCACAATTTCTACTGCCATAGTGTCAACGCGATCATCGTTGTTTCCGTATTTTGGATAATCACCGCTAGTTTCGAAATCAACCGCAAGGCCATTTTCGTCACGAATCACTTTAACTTCACCGTATTTAATTGCACTAAGTGAGTCTGCAACAACACTTAAGCTGGCAATTCCAGTTGCCATTGTCCGGAGAATTTTTGAATCGTGTAAAGCCATTTCAACTCTTTCATAGCTATATTTATCATGCATATAGTGGATCACATTCAGGGCATTAATGTAAAGCCCTGCAAGCCATTCCATCATTTTATCGAATTTTTCCATTACTTCTTCATAATTTAATATTTCTGATGTAATAGCTTGATACTTTGGACCAACTTGTATTTTTAACTTTTCATCCATACCGCCGTTAATAGCATATAGAAGTGTTTTAGCAAGGTTAGCACGAGCGCCAAAGAACTGCATTTGTTTACCAATTTCCATTGCGGATACACAACAGGCGATGCCATAGTCATCACCGTATTCAGGGCGCATGATATCATCATTTTCATATTGAATGGAGCTAGTTGTAATCGATATTTTTGCACAATATTTTTTAAAGTTTTCAGGAAGCTGAGGAGACCATAAAACAGTTAAATTTGGTTCTGGTGCTGCACCTAAATTATCTAGTGTATGGAGAAAGCGGAATGAGCTTTTCGTAACAAGGGAACGTCCATCCATTGCCATACCACCAATAGACTCTGTTACCCATGTAGGGTCACCACTAAATAGTTCATTATAATCTGGTGTACGGGCAAATTTCACAAGACGAAGCTTCATGATAAAATGATCCACTAATTCCTGTGCTTCAATCTCTGTTAATGCTCCGTTCTGTAAATCTCTTTCGATATAAATATCTAAGAAGGTAGATACACGCCCAAGACTCATTGCTGCACCGTTTTGCTCTTTAACAGCAGCTAAGTATCCTAAGTAGACCCATTGGATAGCTTCTTGTGCAGTTAGGGCAGGGCGGGATACATCAAAACCATAACTTTTTGCCATGTCCTTGAGTTCTTTCAAAGCAGCAACTTGCTCAGCAATTTCCTCGCGAAGACGCATGGTATCCTCTGTCATTACTTTACTGGTATTCTTATGATCTTTTATCTTTTCTTGGATTAAGAAATCAACTCCATATAATGCAACACGACGGTAATCACCGATAATCCTTCCCCGTCCATACGCATCAGGAAGTCCAGTAATAATCGCTGCTTTACGTGCTAGCACCATTTCATCTGTATATACATCAAAAACACCTTGATTGTGGGTTTTGCGGAACTCTGTAAAAATTCTTTCGATTTCCGGGCTCATTTGATACCCGTAAGACTCACATGCCGCTTTTGCCATCCGAATGCCACCATACGGCTGCAGGGAGCGATTAAACGGTTTATCCGTTTGAACACCAACAATTTTTTCGAGTTCTTCATCAATATAACCAGGTCCATGAGAAGTAATAGAAGAAACTGTCTCTGTGTCCATATCAAGGACGCCGCCATTTTTAGTTTCTTGCTTGGTTAGCTCCATGACATCTGCCCAAAGCTTGGTCGTTGCGTCTGTTGCACCAACTAAGAATGTATCGTCTCCTTCAAAAGGAGTGTAGTTTTTCAAAATAAAGTCGCGAACATTTACTTCTTTTGTCCATATTCCCTTTGTAAAGCTTTGCCATTTTTCCATTATTATTCACCTCTTAAGTTTTTGAGAGACTAGTTAAAATGTTTAATAGATTGCTTATATATATATCTTAAACTAAGTGAAACAGTTTAGCTATATATATCTTAAATTTAGTGTAACAGATTGAATGTGAAATGTCTCACATAAAATCAAGTGAAATTGTTAAGAAATTGTGAAGTGTTGTTGTCTGGCGGTTTGCGAGGGTTTTAAGTTTGAACATTCTATGAATGTCGCGTAAAAGTTGTGAAAACTGTATTATAGAAAAGAATGAAATAATGCAAACTGTTATATAAGACGAAACCAACGATACCAACGTGCCAACGGTAAAAAGAGATGAAACAGAACGCCAATATCCAATGAAAAACAATTATGTGTAATAGTCCCTTCTTAAGCATCGAAAAAGGGATAATATCGGCTACAGCAAGATAATTAGAATATCTTGCAAAAAAAAGCAGGAAAAATTCTTCCTGCTTTTAATCTACAACGATATAAGCTATCATCGGACCATTATGTGCTCGATCGGGGTGAACCTCACAAATTAAACGGTACGTTCCTTCTTTTTCAAATTGTAGTGGAACAACCGTTTCTTCACCCTTTTTTACTGTTCCTGCTATTTTTGTTCCTTCAATGTAAAAAGGATGCTCTTCGCCGTTAATTCCATAAATTAATAATCTTACTTTTTCCTCCGTTTCTAAAAATATTGTGCCAGGATCCCAGCGATAAGCTTCTAACTCCTTTCCATTTGTCACTTTTGTTTTGAATTCACCTGTCACCATGTGGATTTCACGAATTTTTTCATTCTTTTGTTGATTAAATACGGTTGTATCACCAGCTTTTAACAACAACCAGGCCGAGAGGGTGACAAGTACTACACCAACAGCAAAAAAGAATAAAATTGTTTCTTTTTTTAAGACTAAAAACTTCATATGAAAAACCTCCTCGTTAATTGTCCTTGTTTATTCTTATGCGAGGTAGGTTAGAAAACTTGTCTCTATATTAAACTTTTTTTTCAATTGATAAAAAATACCCTTATGTAACATCCCAGTCATTTTCAGAATTAGACATAAGTATTTGATTCATTGGTAAAGGTTACTGTCATTCTCCATCTAAAAAACACGAAATTTTTACAGTAACGAGATGATTGAACATTCCATAAGATGTCTACAATAATAATGAAGACAACTTATAATTTGGTTTTATTCCTTTAATTTCCACGTTGAAAAGTTCATAGTGAAACAAAAGGAAAAAAATAGGTGGTTATCTTGTTGGGAATAAGAAAAGATATACTATTGAAAGTTGTAACATTCCTTTTCCCGCTATTATTATTGATTTTTGCTATTATTGAAATGGGAAAATTCATTAGTGGCTTACACATCCAGCTGCTAAGGAATGAAATTAATCAACTGAATGTCGGTATCCTATTATTGATTTTGGCCATTACTTTTGTGGCTGTTTTACCTATGTTGCTTTACGATGTGATATTGGTCCGAATCTTAAAGGCAAAAATACCTAAAAGAGTGCTGCTGGAGCAATCATTCATTGCTAATTCTTTTTCAAACTTGATAGGTTTTGGTGGATTAATCGGTGCTATGGTTAGGACTTACTTCTTTCATCCCCTCGAACAGGAAAAAAGAAAGCTTTTGGGAGTTATTGCTTCTGTATACCTGTTTTACTTAACGGGTATTTCTGTCCTATCATGGGTTGTAACCATTGGATACCGTAATTTTCCACTGTTTAATAATACAAAATGGCTCTATTTTGCTGTTTTAGGTGTGGGTTTATATTTACCTATTTTTTTATCCATACAGGTGATAAAGTCTAAAAGGGACTATCAGTCACCAATATCTGCTTCCAACGCGTTGAAACTTATCTTAGTTTCCATTATAGAATGGTTGGCCGTGTTCATCGCACTTTTGCTTTTAACGAGGATTTTGGGTATTTCTATCTCTATTGAAAATCTGGTTCCTGTTTATATTGTTGCGGTCTGTGCAGGAATTATTAGTATGATTCCAGGTGGGTTTGGTTCTTTTGATGTAGTGTTTATTTGGGGAATGCAGGGTTTACAGGTAACCGAAGAGAAAGTTCTCGTTTTGCTATTATTTTATCGGATTGGCTATTACTTTGTCCCATTTATTATTAGTATCGTTTTTTTTGTTAAACTCTATTGGAAAAAGTGGAATCATTCCTTGAATAACCTCCCGAAGGCGATTATTCAAAGAGTAAGTCATGTAACCCTTACGATGTTTGTTTTTTTATCAGGACTAATTTTGCTTTTATCTGCAAGTGTTCCCGGAATCATGTCCCGACTAAAGATTGCTCAGGAGCTGCTGTCCTTTCCAATCATTAACATTTCACATCAACTTTCTGTGGCCGCAGGTTTTTTGCTCTTAGGTTTATCACGTGGTATTG
Organism: Bacillus sp. (in: firmicutes); assembly: GCA_023512145.1. Classification (GTDB taxonomy): domain Bacteria; phylum Bacillota; class Bacilli; order Bacillales; family Cytobacillaceae; genus Neobacillus. The sequence goes on from JAIMAD010000074.1 coordinate 12,853, forward strand.
AATATAAGGTGAAAAGAGCGTATGAGTTAACGATGGTTGCGTTGATTCTTGCAGCAATGTTTTCTATTTTTAAGGGGATTGATTATGAAGAAGCTATTTTTTTAATCATCGTAGCCCTTTTACTAAGAGGTTCAAAGAGTCAATTTTATCGGGAAAGTTATGTCT
>JAIMAD010000075.1 GCA_023512145.1 Bacillus sp. (in: firmicutes)
GTATACACATTTACCGTTTACCGCTAGCTACACGGCAGGAGTCGTGATCGGGAGTTTACTTCCAGATATTGATGAGCCAAAATCGTACGTTGGTCGCCGTTCGTTCGGTATGGCAAATAAAGTGAAAGAGGCGTTTGGACATCGAGGGATGACACATTCGCTCGTGGTGTGGGGCGTTATTGCTGCTATTGTTCAAATTACGAATCCAACATCTACGGTTATCTTCAAATCGCTAATATCACTTAAAACGAGAAATCCAATCATTTTTGCCTTTCCGAAATATGGACAAAAATGCTGCGTTGTGGCAGCAAAATTGCTCAAGGACGTGGCGATCAAGGCAGGAGCACCTGAAAACTGTATCCAGTGGATTGAAGTACCATCACACGAAGCCGTTCAAACCTTGATGAAACATCCGAAGATTTCTCTCATCCTCGCAACAGGCGGGCCGAATTTAGTGACAGCAGCTTACAGTTCAGGTAAACCAGCGTTAGGAGTCGGTGCGGGCAATGTACCATGTTATATTGAGAAGACTGCAAATATCAAAAGAGCTGTCAACGACGTCATTTTATCTAAAACATTTGACAATGGGATGATTTGTGCCTCTGAACAAGCCCTTATTATTGATCAAGAAATTTATGATGAAGTGAAACAAGAAATGGTGGCAAATAACTGTTATTTCCTTAATCAAGAAGAAAAGAAAATGTTGGAGAAAATTGCCATAAATCCGAAAAATGGTTCCCTTAATCCGATGATTGTTGGATTGGCAGCCTTTCAGATTGCTAAAATGTGCGGTGTTAATGTGCCCATAAATACTAAGATATTAATTGCTGAATTAACTGGTGTCGGACCAAAGTTTCCGCTCTCTTGTGAAAAATTAAGTCCTATTTTGGCTTGCTACAAAGTTAGTAATTTTGCTGAAGGACTGCTTATTGCAGAAGAAACACTTGAATATGGTGGCCTGGGGCACTCGGCAGCGATTCATACAGCTGACCAAAATGTGATTGATACGTTTGCATTAAGGTTGAAAGCCGGGCGCATCATGGTCAATACTCCATCGACGCACGGAGCAATCGGGGATATTTATAATACATCTTTACCGTCCCTAACAATTGGGTGTGGGACCTATGGAGGGAACTCTGTGTCGCAGAATGTAGGAGCAGCAAATTTAATTAACATTAAGAAAGTAGCAAAAAGAAGAAACATGATCCAATGGTTTAAAGTACCATCACAGATTTTCTTCGAGAAAAACTCAATTCAAACGCTAGCGCAAATCCCAGGTATTTCAAAAGCATTCATTGTAACGAGCAGAATCGCGACGGAAAATGGTTTTGTTGATAAAATAACCAATCAGCTTAGAAAAAATCCAAGTAGAATTCAATTTGAAATATTCTCCGATATTGAACCAGAGCCAGGTATGGAAACGGTTAGGAATGGTGCAGAAAGAATGCGAATGTTCCAACCAGATTGTATCATTGCCCTTGGCGGTGGTTCGGTAATAGATGCTGCAAAGGGGATGTGGCTATTTTACGAACATCCGGATACAGATTTTAAAAGCCTAACTCAAAAGTTCTTTGATCCAACCAAGCGAGTGGTTAAATTCCCTCCACTTCGTACTAAGGCAAAATTGATAGCAATTCCAACTACATCTGGAACCGGCTCTGAGGTTACTGCCTTCGCCGTTATTTCCGATAAAAAAACTAATAGTAAATTTCCACTTGTTGACTTTCAGCTTACACCAGACCTAGCTATTATCGATCCACAGTTTGTAATGACAGTTCCTAACCATGTGACTGCGGACACTGGTATGGATGTCCTAACACATGCGATTGAAGCCTATGTTTCGGTTTTGGCCAATGACTTTACGGATGGTTTAGCATTAAAGGCCATTGCTCTTGTGTTTGAGTACTTACCAAAAGCTTACCGAGATGGTAGCGATGAACATGCTCGTGAAAAAATGCATAATGCTGCGACAATTGCTGGGATGGCCTTCGCCAATTCATTCTTGGGAATAAACCACAGCCTTGCCCATGTACTTGGCGCTGAGTTTAATATTCCGCACGGACGTGCCAATGCGATTTTGTTGCCGCATGTCATTCGATATAACGCGAAGAAACCAAATAAATTTATGACATACCCAAAATACGAGCATTTCATTGCTGACGAGCGTTATGCGGAAATAGCCAAAATGCTTGGACTTCCTGCCAGTACAACAGAGGAAGGAATTGATAGTTTAATAGAGAAAATTATTACACTTAGTAAAGAAGTGGATATTCCTATGAGCATTAAAGCAAATGGTATCAGTAAAAAGGAATTTGAAAGCAAATTAGATTCTCTAGCTGAACATGCTTTTGACGATCAAGATACCATCGCTAACCCTAAACAACCATATGTGAGCGAGCTTGCGGAAATTTACCTTCAGGCCTTTAAAGGAATATAGCACCACGAATCAGTCTCAGTTATTGTGGGGCTGATTCAAATTAATTACCGCTGTAAGTTTTGTTTTTATAGTATAAACCTTTCTCGGAATAACTTTTTTTTCAAAAGGAATATGGATATACCGAATCTTTTGTGAACAATAACAAGGGCTTTGTCTAATACTATCGAAAATTTCAAAAATAGTATCTTTATTTGTAGTAATTTGTCGTAAAGCATACCTTCTCAACCGAAAAGTGTGAAAACTGGTGCTATTTGTCGAAAATAGAATATTTACAAAAGCACTCTTTAATAGCAATAATTTAGGTGGTTATAACTTCTTTCAACTTTTTGATTGTGAAACGTTTGTTAACAGTTCATGAAATGAGGAAGAGGAAAATAAGGAGGGGGAAAATTTGCAATATCAAAAAAAACCATGGCTAAAATTTTATGATTCTAGGATAAGTCCAGATGTTACAGTTGATTACGAATCATTATTTGACCTGTTGAAGCAGGCAGCAAACATTCATAACGAAAAACCAGCACTTACCTTTTTTGGGAAGTCGTGGAGTTACAAAGAAACGAGAATAATCTCCGAATGGTTTGCTGCTTCATTATATCGAATTGGATTGAAAAAGGGAGACCGGATGGCAATTATGCTACCAAACTGCCCACAATATATTTTCAGTTTATTTGCAGCGTTCCGTCTGGGTGGGATCGTCGTTCAAGTTAATCCAATGTACGTTGAAAGAGAAATTGAATATGTTCTAAATGATTCTGAGTCAGAATATATGGTTGTGTTTGAAGCACTTTACCCAAGAGTAAAACAAGTTCAGCCGAAAACCTCTGTGAAAAAACTTATTGTCGTTGGTTTTGGAGGAAACAGGATTGAGTTAGCAGATGGAGATATATATTTTGAAGACTTCTTAACCCATGACAATGTGATTCCTGAAATTCCAATTAACATACATGAAGATGTAGCCCTATTACAATACACAGGAGGAACAACAGGGAAAGCAAAAGGAGTCATGCTTACACACGAAAATCTTTTGGCAAACATTATTCAGGTCTGTGATTTCACCTTTAATGCCGTAGATGAGAGACCAGAAAATTTTAAAATTATTAGTGTCCTCCCCATGTTTCATGTTTTTGGACTTTCATGTAATGCTCTTTCCGCGATAAGAATTGGTTGTAACCAACTAATTATGCCACGCTTTGATGTAAATGAATTGCTAGAACTTATCAAACGGGAGAAACCATACCAGTTGGGAGTTGTCCCAACGATGATTATTGCTTTAAACAGCCACCCGAATTTAGAAGAGAGCAACATAGGTGACATTTTTTATGTAGGAAGCGGCGGTGCTCCATTGCCTGTCGAGCAGATAAAATCGTTCGAAAAAAGAGTAGGGAGGAGAGTGGTAGATGGCTACGGGCTTTCAGAAACAGCACCCTCAGCGATCACGACACCGCCATTTCTTGCTCGAAAATTAGGTAGTGTGGGTATTCCACTCCCAGGCACAGAAGCTCGAATTGTCAAAGAAACTCCAGAAGGATTGGTAGATGTTCCCATTGGAGAAGCCGGTGAACTACTCCTTCGTGGTCCACAAGTAATGAAGGGGTACTGGAGACGACCTGGGGATACCGATCAGGTTTTGAAAAACGGCTGGCTCTTTACAGGTGATATCGCCAAAATGGATGAAGATGGCTACTTTTTTATACTAGATCGTAAGAAAGATATTATTATTGCAAGCGGCTACAATGTTTACCCACGTGAGATTGAAGAAGTGCTTTATCAACATGAAGCAGTCGAAGAGGCTATTGTTATTGGGATGCCTGATTTGTACAGAGGGGAAACAGTCAAGGCATTCGTAAAGTTAAAAGCAGGTGAGATCGTTTCGCAAACAAGCCTAATTGAGTTTGCAAAGATTAATCTGGCACCATATAAGGTGCCAAAGGAAATTGAATTTTTGGATGACCTTCCTAAATCATCCGTTGGCAAGTTGCTTAGAAGAATGCTACGAAAAGAAGAGGAAAAAGTGGAGGTATAAAAAGGAGACTATAGTTATGCCACTAACAAATGCAAATGGCATTGAGCTTTATTACGAGGTCCATGGTGAGGGAGAGCCGCTGTTGATGATTATGGGATTAGCCCATAATTCATTATCCTGGAAAAATAGCCTCCCGGCATTGACTAAACATTTTAAAGTTATTATTTTTGACAATCGTGGTACAGGCAGAAGCAGTAAGCCAGACACCCCTTATTCCATTGATGTTATGGCAGAGGAAGCAAAGGATGTTCTAGATGCCGTCCATGTGGACAAAGCTCATGTATACGGAATTTCAATGGGTGGAATGATTGCCCAGCGATTGGCTCTTAAGTATCCAAATCGAATCAAGTCACTTGTTCTTGGTTGTACATCACCTGGAGGTATTAACCAAGTACAGCCTGATACAGAAGTCATTATGACCTTATTATCAGGTGCATCCATACCAACTACACCATTAGAAACCGCATGGGGATTTGTTCCCATCCTCTTTAGTAATTACTTCATAGAAAACCATCGAGATTCAATCGTAGAGCATATCGAAACAATGATCGAGATTCCAACACCGGCACATGGTTTTATGCAGCAATTTCAAGCATGCCTTGCCCATGATACGTATGAGGAACTAGACAAAATCACCATTCCGGCTTTAGTCATTCATGGAGATGCTGATAGGCTAATTCCAGTTGAAAATGGAAGGATACTTGCAGAAAAGATTAAGGACTCAGAGCTATTTATTGTCCCTGGAGTTGGTCACCTTTACGTGACGGAAGCGCAAAAAGCTGTTGATGATAAAGTGATTGATTACATTAAAAAACATCCAATCGAACAGCAGATTTTGAGTTAGAGAGGGATTAGCTAGATAACAAAAGGTCCTATACTAGATTAATAATGTAATTCGTTTACCAAACATGGAGGATATTATGCAGTCATCGGTCCTAGATACGAAACTATACAAGAAAATAGAAGACGATTTTAATCGGCAACTATTAACTCAAGCAAACTCGTTATCTTTTATTAGGATGGTGGGGGCTGCCATAGAGGAGCATTTAAATCAATTAGTAGCTCTAAAAGAGCTATCAGAACAATGGCTCAACTTAATGGATCTCCCTACTAGAGATGATATTGCAGATATAGCGGAAAAAGTAATTAAGAATGAGGATCGGCTGGATAATTTGGATGATATGCTCTATCAAACGTTGGAAGAAATCAAAAACAACCGCAATCAAATGGCAAGGGTAGCATGGAAATTGGCTGAAATTTCAGCGGAATTCGATACTTATAAAGTAATAGAAATGGTTGGAAAATAAATTAAATTTTTTCGGAAAAGGATGCGATTAATATGGCTGACAAAAAAGAAATTGAAAAAGCAGAAGTAAAGGAAATAAAAGCAAAAAAGAAAAAACAAGAAGTTGAAATGACTCCAGAAGCTGAAGGAAAACAGGCTGTAGAAGGAACAGAAGAAACGCAGGCTGTTGATGCACCGGAAGAAAAGGTCGAAGAGCCTGTTCTTGAAACGAAATTAGAAAAAGAAGAGATTCCCGTAAAAGAAGCAAGTGAAGAGCAACTTTCTAGTTTAGATATCCTCTGGCACCGGGCATTTCGAGAATTAGACGAATGGGCTAAGCGTGGAGATTTCCGTGATGAAGTGTTCATGAAACAAGCAATGCTCTTTGCCGAAAGCATTGAACGGAATCAGGGGAATATAAGTGAGATAACCGCACAATTTAACAAGGAAATTGCAGAATGGGAAAAAACAGCCCGCGAGGAATTTTTAATGTCAACAACCAGCCTGCAGCACTTCTTTCCGATTAAATCATATGAAGAAATAAATTCGCAGATTGATCAAATTCAGAAGAGAACAATGGAGATTCTAAAGAAGCCATGTCAAGCCATTTCCGACGTTCAGGCCATCGATAAATATCTTGAAGTCATGGATCAATACATTGAGCTAAGGAAAAAGGGTAGGATGCAGTATATCAAAATTGTAAAACAAGCTGGGAATCTGATTTATGAAAATCAAAAAGGTTTTGTCAATCTTTTTGCTAAACAAATCAAAACGCTAATGTTCCCATTAAATAAATACATGGAAAAAGCAGAAGAACTCATAAAATCATAATACACGAGGAGCGATTTAAGATGTCAAAAGATAAAACGTATGATCCATTTGAAGGATTCAAGAAAATCAGTGAAATGTGGGAAAAACAATTGAATGGTATGTTATACATGATGACCGACAACAATGAGTTTGTTCGGCTGTTGAAGGTCGGCACAGAAAGCCATTCACGATACATGGAGCTTTTAAGAAAAAACCAGGAGCTAATGTCAGGCGTGCTAAATATCCCTACGAAAAGTGATGTCGCAAACGTAGCAAAGCTTACCGTTCAGACCGAAGAAAAGATTGATTTTTTAGAAGAACAAATATGGAACGTACAGGATAGTTTAGGCTCACTAAATAAAGAAAATCTAGAAATGTTTCAGGAAATGGTGAGCATTGTCAAACAAATGAAGTCTGAATTTCAAAAAATGGCCCAAGAGATAGCAGGTACAAAAAAAGTCAAAGCAGATCTTCAAGAATTGCGTCAAGGTCTCGTGGATATCAAGATTATTCAAATCAACCTTCAGGAATTGAAGAAAGAAATAGAAGAAATCAATTCCATTAAGACCGAGCTAAAAGGAATAAGGGATATTGCCAAAACACAAGATATTCAGACCGATTTGCAGGAATTAAAGCTTGGCGTTTCCCAGTTTACAGATATTAAAACTGAACTTGCCGCATTGAAGGATCTTTTCGAAAAAGAGAAGAAAAAAGAGCTAGAGCTTACTGGAGCTGGCACATCAAAATAGAATGATGGAAGGGGTAAACGATAATGAGTGCTAAAGCATCAGGTACAAACTTTATTCCACTACTCGATTTCGCAAAAGAAAGTACAAGGTGGAAGCAAGTCTATAAAGTCATGACCGAACCAAAACCAGAAATTGTGAATACACCTAGGGAGATTGTCTGGAAAAAAAATAAAACAACCTTATGGTATCACCCAGCAAAAGAAAAAAAATATCAAATTCCCTTGTTTTTTGTCTATTCACTTTTAAATAAACCGTATATTTTAGATATTGGTAAAGGGAGTAGTGTTGTCGGTAATCTAACCGAACTAGGTTATGATGTGTACCTACTTGATTGGGGCTCCCCAGGTTATGAAGACCGTAACATTAGTCTGGATAGCTATATTATAGATTATTTGGAAAATGCAGTTAAGCGAGCAATCCGCCACTCGGGAGCAAAGGAAATATCTATGGTTGGATATTGTTTAGGTGGAACTCTTGCTGCCATCTTTACTTCGATGACCAAATTGCCGATTAAAAATTTAGTCCTTGTGGCCGTTCCAATTGATTTTAGCATGGGTATCGTGCCGGATAAGTGGCTAAAGGGACTTCAAAAAGGGCTGATTAGTTTTGATCGTCTATCTGAAATATATGGTGTGATTCCATCAGAAATTATGTATGGAATGTTCAGGGGACTTTCTCCAGTCTCAGTTAGCCCGTATATGAACCTATTTACACGTGCCCACGATACAGATTACGTGGAAAAATGGCGCAGAATGGACAAATGGACAAAAGACTCTGCTTCATTTTCAGGTGCATCGTTCAAACAGCTATTTAATGATATGTATAAAGATAACAAGCTGATAAAGGGAAACCTTATTATTGCTGGCCAGAATGTAGAGTTAAAAAACATTAAGTGCCCGTTGTTTGTCCTATCAACTTCACGGGATACACTGGTTTTAGAGGCGCAAAGTCTTCCAGTAATGGACATGGTATCAAGTGAAGATAAAACCTATCAAGTGGTTGAAGCGGGCCATGTCTCCCTTGCCCTGACAGGACATTTCTCAATATTTGCGGATCAATGGCTTTCATCAAGGTCACAAGAAGTTCAAGGAGTTTTAGCATAATCTGTTGGGAAAAGAATAATATATTAGCGGGTAGGAGTGCTGTCCTCCCCGCTTTATTTGTTATGCAACTTTTGATTGCTGGTTTAAAAAGTTTCTTAGAAGACGGTTAAACCGTTCTTTTGCTTCCAGCTTGGCAAGATGACCAGTATTCCTCATAATAATAAATTCAGAGTGTGGAATCAACTTATGCATCCAAGCCTGAATCCAAACAGGCAAAACGGAGTCATATTGTCCCCCTATAATCAGGGTTGGAACATTTACCTTTGGTAATAACGATAAATTATTGACTTCAAAGCAAGCGAGCAAGGAGTCAATAAAAATCCCTTGTTTTGGTTGGAAGAACTGATCGAATTTTCCGACTACTTCTTTATTCCAGGAGTAAAGTGCCATACGTGCTCCATATTCAGAGTGGTTTACTAACGATGAGAGCCTTTCAAGTTTTTCTTTTCGAGGGTCAAATAATAAAACCTTCAGTTTTTTAGGGAAATAGTGAAATGAGCTAATCAACAGGAGAGTACGACAGAGGCCGGGAGCCTGGCGATAAATTTCCTGTGCAACGGCTCCACCCATTGACAGACCTAAGATGTGAGCGTTTTCAATTTTTAATTCCATTAATAAACCGATTACGTCAGCAGCAAAATTCCGAATTGTTATTCCATCAGATTTATGGCATTCACCATGACCACGTAAATCAGGGATAATCAATTCATATTTGTCTTCCAATTCATATTGGTCTTGCCACCCTTCCTTCACTTCACCTAACCCATGGATAAGCACTAATGGCTCTCCCTTGCCAAAATGTAAATAAGGAACCCCCAATTTACTAACCTTTGCTTTTTCCATTTTACACCACCTTCTTATTTTTATTAGTTTATTACCAAGTTAAGGAAATTGTAAACCTAAAATACACCTATTTATGATATTTATTTTCTAGGTTGACAAAATATTACTTATAGGTGTAAAATACATATATAGGGTGAGGTGATAAAGATATGGTAAATCAAGACATTCAAACCGTTAATCCTTCGAAAAATTTTGTGTTGCCATTTATTTTATTACTACTTAGCAAAGTTTCCCTTCATGGATATGAGCTAAGCCAGAAGTTGGAAGCATTTGGGTTTAAGACGCTAGATCAAGGTAATTTATACAGGTTGTTAAGACAACTTGAAAAGGATGAGTTCCTATCATCAGAATGGGATACTACAGGGAGCGGTCCTGCTAAAAGAAGATATTCGATTACTAAAGCTGGAATTACATACTTAGAGGGTTCTGCAAATCAACTAGAATCGTATCAATCATTGTTGGAACAATTTTTCAAAATGTACTCCAGTTTCCTAGAGCTCTATATGCCTTCATTTCATAAGAAGGATCCAATAGAGAAAGACAATATTAAAAAGAGGAGGAAAGATTATGGCAGTGAAAAAAAATGAAACGGTTCCAGGTGTTGATGTAACGATGATTCCAACAGCCGAGGAATCGATAGCAGTAGGTTCATTTGTAAATACTTTATGGGATCAGTTTGAGCTATCACGCGAACGTGCCGAACAGCTTCGGGAAAATAGAGAGGATGCATATATTAATGCATTAAGAGAAGTCATTAAGTTCAATAAGCAATACCGGAAATCTGTTGTAAAATTGTATGAGCAGTCTAAAAAGACTAACAAGGAAATGGTTAATGAACTTATGCACCAATTGCCTTTCGGTAAAGATGAAATGAAAGATGAGGTCGAACCTGAAAACGAGCGTGAAGAATTGAAAAAACAGGTGAAAGAGGTTACTAGTCAAGTTGAGAAGTTAGCTCTTACACCCATCAAATCTATTTTTCAAATAATTGAACAGGTGGAAGATAATTTTGAAAAAAATGCAGAATCTAGTGTAGCCTTCGCACGTGAACGCCGAAATGCTTGGCTTCAAGTTAGAAAGGGCTATGTTAAAGTAGCGAGAGACACTCATTTAAATCTTGTTGATCGCGGCAAGAGTTCTTTTAAGGAACTAGTGAAAAACCAGTAACTATCTTTACCCAATAAGGGGGAAAAGCAGCATTGCAAAACATAAGAAACCATTATATAGGTTAACCACAGCCTCTTTCTTTAAGAAATAAGAGAATGTGGTTTTTTTTCTTCGATATTTTTAGAGGAAGACAGGACAATAAACAGAATAATATTTTCAGAGATGTAAAAAGTAATTACATCCCAAAAGGTCAAATCCTTCGATTTGTCCTTTTTCGCGTGTTATTGTAGATTTGCATCATTTTTTAAACAATTTTACGTAAATAATGAACTTTTTGTTAATATTCAACAAGATTACAACGATGAAATATAATTGTAATATTATTATAACTAAATTGACAAATTTAGATGATATACTCTGAATTGAGACAAAATAGGATGCTATAGGTTAGAATTTGGGATATTTGTGAAGATATAATTAATTACTACATAATGATACATAGAAAATTTTCAGATTGAATGAAACTACATACTTTTTTTAAATGTTTTTCACCATTATTTTTGATATGAAGAAAGCAGGAAACCAGAAATGAAAAAGAAGCTGACGATACTAAGTACGACAATTTTGTTAGGATTTGGAAGTGTGTTTACATATCCAATTGCAAATGTTGAGGCAACTAGCGTTCAGGAGCAGAGTTCGGGGATTCAATCAGAGATTTCAAAAACAAATGAGGAAATTTCTCAGGTTCAAGGTGAATTAGCAAAATTAACTGAACAAATTATTCGAACCGAGCAAGCGATTAAAGATAATAATAGTTTAATTGTAAAGACAGAAGAAAATATGAAAGTTTCACAATTGGAAATGGAAAAGCTTAACCAAGAAGTTACCATTATTAAAGAAAGAATCGATAAACGCAATGAAGTTTTAAAAAAACGTGCTTTGTCTCTGCAAGAGAGTGGCGGAAAGATAAGCTATTTAGATGTTCTCCTAGGTGCTTCTAGCTTTAGCAACTTTGTTGGCCGGATTGGTGCGGTCGCAACAATGGTAGAAGCTGACCAGGACCTTGTCAAACAGCATGAAAAAGATCAAATTGAAGTTGCCGAGAAACAATCTTCAGTAGAAAATAAGTTGGTCGATCTAAAAAGCACAAAATCCGAGCTTGAAGGAATGCAGATGCATATTTTAGAACAAAAAGGGCAGAATGATGTTTTAAAAGAAGAACTTAAGGTCAGGGAGAAAGAAAAACTTTCTGAGAAGGCTGATTTACAAAAACAGGATAATTCGCTTACAGAAAAAAAGGAACCTAAAAATACTAGTGCACTGAGCAAGTCTACTATAAATGTTTCGATACCAACTACATCGAATAATGCAATAGATACTGTTATTCAGGCAGGAAATAAGTACATTGGTAACTCTGTTTATGTATTTGGTGGTGGAAGGAATGCCTATGATGTTGCAAATGGAAGATTTGACTGTTCAGGATTTGTATCTTGGGCATACAGACAAGCGGGAATAAATATAGGTGCTAGTACAGATTCCTTGAAAAATACAGGAACGAGGGTATCAATGAGTGAAGCAAGACCCGGGGATCTAGTATTCTTTAATACTTATAAAACAGACGGTCATGTAGGAATTTATCTCGGTGGAGGTAAATTTATTGGCTCACAAAGTTCAACTGGCGTTGCAATTGCCGACATGAACTCACGATACTATTCACAGACATTTAATGGTCGTGTAATGAGAATCATCAACAACTAATAAAAGTAAATGAAGGAAGCGATGCCTGAGGGCTTCGTTTCTTTTTAAGGTTGAAGTGGTTCTTGCTCACTTTTCGGATACGGTTCAACCTGCCCACCATCATCGTAACTCAAATTAAATTTGCGGAGAAACGAGCTTTCTGTTGTTACACTATGAACCATTAGCTTTACATTTTTAAGGCCGATATTGCCGTTAGCGAGATGATAATTCTCACTTAAGAAAGAGTTGGTAACATTTAAGCTTACGTTATCGAAAGAGACCGCATCTTTAGGAGTTATATCGATTGTGACAATACCTTCTGTGTGATAAATAATTTTTTTAATAAGTAATCCCTCGATTGAAAGTTGTTTGAATTTTAATTCAAGTATTGGACTTTCTTTCTGAAGGGTCGTATCTCGGATGGTCATGGCTGGAGGCACTTCAGTCGTACCTTCTACCTGACTAGCTTCAATAATAAATCCCACAAATGTCGGATTACTACCAAACTATTCTTTGTAAGAAAGAACAACCCTCCAATTGTAAGAGCCAAAATAATTAGTTACTTAGTTCCCTCACACCCCCTTATTATATTAGGGGGTGTGAGGGAACTAAATGGTGGTGTGAAACGACATTTATTTTTTTGTTGAAAAAGAGGAGGGTCTACGCTAAACTTAAATACTTGAAACTATTATTGTGAGTTAGTCGTTAATACTAGTGGTGATTGATAATCGCCAATTAAAATATTGCAATGTATTTAGGAAATGATTAAACTAGATAAGTTCTTCAAATAATTACTATACAATTTCGATATAAGGATAGGAGAAAGTTCAACATGGAGTTACTTTTGATTATTAAAGCAATTATTTTAGGATTAGTAGAAGGTTTAACAGAATTTGCGCCAGTTTCGTCCACTGGTCACATG